>CAYWDL010000032.1:0-13767 GCA_964457015.1 uncultured Roseburia sp.
AGAGCATCTGCCTTACAAGCAGAGGGTCATAGGTTCGAGCCCTATTGGTCCCATACCTTCGGCTAAGTAGCTCAGTTGGCTAGAGCACGCGGTTCATACCCGCGGTGTCAGGGGTTCGAATCCCTTCTTAGCCATTAACCAAAGAGGTCACAGTGAAAATTGTGGCCTCTTTAATTTTATAATAAAAAGTCGTGCAAGTTTACACAACTACTTCTGTGAACTTGCACGATTTTTTTACTGCAATAATCTTAATATTCCCTCTGCATCCGTCATAGCTTGTGCCATTATAGCTTCGCCCGCCTGCATAAGAATACTGTCCTTTGAATACTTAACCATCTCTTCAGCCATATCCAAATCTCTAATCCTCGACTCTGCTGCCTGAGTATTTTCTGATGCATTTTTATTGCTTGCAATAGCATGCTCAAGTCTGTTCTGCTTTGCGCCAAAATCACTTCTTATAGCCGACAGCATATTAACAGCAACATCTATTCTATCCAATGCCTTATTTGCATATTTTGGTTTAGTAATAGCAATTGAATTTATACCTAACGAAACAGTATTAACCACAGGCCTGTCTATTGTTATATAATCGCCAACCTCACTGCTAAGCTGAATCCTTATGCCCTCCTCTTCGCCAATCGCTCCCGCTTCATTGAAGAATAACGCCTTTTTTGCAGCACCGGTGATATTTTCAATTTTTCTTTCACCAAGCTTAGTATGACTTATCTTAAGAACTCCGTCTTCCAGTTCAGCAACAACCGGCGCACCTGCAGCAGTCAACTGGTTATTAACCTCTTCAATAATCTCATCAGCTGTATAATCTCCTGCCGCCAATGTAATAGAGTAATTTATTCCTTCTACGTCGAAGGATAAATCATTCTCTCCATCTTCAATGGTCACACCATTTGATATATCCTTTGCCCCCTTTACATACGCAGGAACCAATTCACCATCCGTCTGATAAAACACGCTAAACGCCGCATTTCCGCTCACACCATCAATGATATATGTACCTTCACCCGGAAGTCTTACCGAAGACGAAAGCTTAAAATTCAAGGCATTAGCATCATTTGAACCTACAACACCTGTGCTGATACCACCGATGCCAACCTCAATCATATTTTCAGAAAAGCCCTGTGCCTTCATGGCTTCATTAAGCTTTTCCTGAATCATATCCTTAAGACTGTCACCCTGATATACACCAGGGTCAAGTGTTATGGTAAATTCTGTAGTATTGCTTCCGTATTGGAAGTCTAATGAAAGGGTGTCATTTATACCTGATTTTATTTCAACAGAATTATTCTTAACATCCTTTCTTCCCACTGTAAATGCTGTATCTGTCGGTGCCGTACCATTTTTTATAGAAGGTGAATCTGTTGTACTAACTTCCTTCGTCGAACACATTACCTTATAATAGAAGTCACCGCCAAATCCGGTCATATAATAATCTCTTCCGGCATTATCAGCCTCAATTCTCACACCACTGCTACTAACTGTTACTGTAAGCTTATCTGCACCAATCTGAGAATCAATCTGTGACTGAAGCTCTGTCTGTAATTCTGCAAATGTATATTCCTTTTTCGTACCATCATACGGAACATTTATAGATACAGCACTTCCCACTCCATTGTCGTAGTATGTAAAACTAAGCTCATTATTCCATTGATCAATTGTTACAGGCTCACTGATATTTACACCATCGATATATGAATGATTCCCAGAATAATAACCTGTTGTACTTGAAACAGCAATATCCTCTTCTGTAATAGTCGGTGTCTGCAGCAAGCTTCCTGACGAAGAATTCACAGATAAGCTTCCCCCTGACTGTGTACTTGTCAAAACAAGCTGATTATCTGAGTTAAATTCTGCAGTAACACCCGGAATAATTGTCGTATCCTGACCATAAATAGCCTTCATAGCCGAACCACCATCAGCATATGTCACTTTAAAGGTTGCTGACGAACCAACTGCATCTGTTGTATATCTTATCTTTTCTCCATCAAGCGATGCATAAAGGCCTGTTCCTGCAAGCTTTGTATTAAGCATATCAATAAATTCACTTTGATTATATGTATCATGATCCAATGTGAGATTATATAATGTACCATTTACAGTAACATTAAATTCATCACTTGTATCATTAATCACTATTTCATCCTGTATATTCTGGTCAGCTACAGCTGTAGCTGCTATTTCTGTTACCATCGGCCCAAATAAAGCTTCCACGCTGCTTCCACCACTATAGGTACTATATGAAACACTATTTCCCGCACCAACCTTATTGGTTGTAAGTCTGAGAGCATTGTTATGCACCGATGCCTTTATATTAATTCCCTGCTCATCAAGCTTACCTTGAAGCATGTCTGCAAATTCTTTTCTTGAGTAGCTGTCCTTATCCAATGTAATGCTCACATTCTTTGACACACCATCCTCAACATAACTGAAATTGAATACATTACTGTCTTCATCAATTGTAATAGTATCTAATAACGAATTAGTTGTTGCTGTTCCGGCTGTTCTTGTTGTATAAAGCTCCTTAAAGAAGCTGCTTGTCCCTGTCGACCACGCAAGATATGTTTCATCACCTCTCGCCTCAGAGCCATCCGCGTAATTAAGGCGACTTTCAAACACAAGCTGATTACTTCCGTCAAGTGATACCTTTACACCATTACTTTCAAAATCAGTTCCTGTGGCAGCATCAAGCTTTTTCTGAATCTCCGAAACCAGCTGACTTCTTGTATATGTTCCACTATCCAGGGTTATACCCACCTGATTGCTAGTGTCGTTTACTGTCAGCTGAATATAATTATTTGACGAATCAATTGTTATACTTTCCGTAAGGCTGGTACCAATAGTTATCTTAGCTGCTGTATTAGTTCCAAAAGCGGTGGTTCCCTGTAACATCTGTGTCTCGCCTTCGTCGCTATCGGATGCACTTGTAGTTTTTGTCTGTCCCGGCACAGCTGTGGCAGTAAAATTGTTACTTTGGGTTACACCCTTACCATTTACATCCGAAAACGTAATGTCCGTGGTGTTCACCTGCTCCCCTAGCTCATCTTTAATGGCATTTATTATGTCATCGTGTGTTACACTATCACCTGTTGGAAGTTCAACAACTGTATCCTGTCCATTTACAGTAATGGTCAGTTTGTTATTATCCTCTGTAATGGTCGTCGGGTCATCTATAGGAGTATTAAGTGTAATTGTAGGCTTGCCTGTGGTTGTGCTATTGGTTGCATTGTTTTGAGTAATAACCGTCTTTTCCCCCTCGAAAATATCATCATAACCATTATTGTTAGCTACAGCTTCTGCCTTAAGTGATATTATTCCCGTAGATGCTGCTGATTTAAGAACAATCTTACCATTTAAGACCTCTACTGAAACCAGCCCCTTATATCCTGACAAAGCAGACGAGCCATTTAATTTATCATCAATAGCTGCTCGTAACTGTTCTGCCGATGTATAATCACCTGCATCCAATGTAATTGTATAAGCAGTTCCATCGATATTTAAGCTAAACTGGTCATTAGCTCCTGACACTATTTTAAGCGGCAGACTATCTCCCTGATGCTGTTGACTTCCCGTAAACGACGCATCCGCATTTGAATAGGGGTCTCTATATGTTGAAGCATCTGTTATATAATTGTTATATACTCTGTTTACAAACAATGTATCATATGCGCTACTTGCTGAATCCAGGCCAACCTCGCTTACCGCTCCCTTAACCTGCGAAGTAATAACTATTCCCTGATAATACTTATATCCGCCACTATATATTCTTTCTTCATAAGATGTAGCTGTTAATTCAAGATTATTAGCAGCAAACAATTCATTAAGCTTGCTAACCATCTGACTCATTGTATATTCACCATCATCAATGGTAATCGTCACAGGTGTATCACTTCCGTTGGCTGTAAATGTAAGCTGATTATTGGTCGAATCAATCTTAAACTTTTGATGCTCTGCATCCCTTGAATCACTTGGAATTACAGAACCGCCTGTAAACGAGGCAGCAGTCATTGTTATGCTTCCGTATTTAACATTATCATAAAATACTGATGAATAAACTGATTCACCCTTGCTTGCCTCATCAATCTTAAACATATTCCCCTTAAAGCCTGTGATTATGGCATCATTGCTGGCCAACTTAATCCCTGAACCATATGCAGTTGCAGTTACGCCTGTTCCATCAAGCTTTTCATTTAATATATCTATAATCTCCTGCCTTTTGTAGTAACCATTTGGTATAGTTATGTCCACACTGGTGGTGGTTCCATCAAAGTATTCTATATCAAAAGCTAAGTTATTATTTTCATTTGCAATTGTAAGTCTGCTGTTTTCCGTTACAAATGAAGTCGTGCCAATAAGAGCGCCAACACTGCCGCCCTCATATGTATCATACAAAAGATATGCTAATTCACCTGTTATTTCTTCAATCTTCTCTCCACCCTCAATACTGATATTGAAGGTTCCAGCATCTGTATATTCAACCACAATACCTTTTTCACTTGCCCCCGATGCAATAAGCGCATCCTCAATCTCGTCTGTAAGCTCCTGCGTTGTATATTCTCCTGCCGGAACAGTTATTGAAACAGTATTCGTCCCCGAATCAGCATCTGTTGTATACTGAATCACCAAATCATTGGCGCCATCTGTAATAACGTGTCTCAAACTCTGACTCCATACCACATTACCCTCAAATTGATAATATGTTGGCTCATGGTCTGCAAAAATGTTTTTTGTATTAAACTGGGTTGTATCTGTAATTCTGTCGATTTCTGACTGCAGGGAATCCATCTCAGCCTGGAGTGCAGCTCTGTCTTCTTCTGTATTAGTATCGTTCAGGGACTGAACTGCCAATTCCTTCATTCTGTGCAAAATATCATGTACCTCATTCAATGCACCGTCAGCAGTCTGTACCCATGACACACCATCCTGTCCATTTTGAGTACCTCTGTCAAGACCACGTATCTGTCGTCTCATTTTTTCAGATATAGAAAGGCCGGCCGCATCATCTGCCGCCTTATTTATTCTATAGCCCGAAGATAACTTTTCAGTTGACTTCGCTCTATTCCCTGTATTTACTTTATATTTATTCTGCCCATTCAATAATGGCATATTATGTTGAATAATCAGACTCATACTTTTCCTCCCGGCATTTCACATACAAAAATACATTATAATTTTATATCGACATAATTTATTATTTTCATTATACTTCAATTTCATTTACATCCAAAAATAATTATGCTACACTAATCATCAGGTGCTCATTTAAACGCATCCTAATACCTTGTTTTTTCAGGAGGATTTATGCATACAGATTGTATTAATATAAAGGATTTAGAAATATTTGCAAAACACGGCGTTTTGCCAGAAGAAAATGTTCTCGGACAGAAGTTTCTTGTATCGGCCACAATGTATACCGACACAACAAAAGCCGGCCTTTCCGACTCCATTGAAGATTCAGTAAATTATGCTGATGTCTGTCATTTTATCACCAAATATCTGACAGAGAACACATTTAAGCTTTTGGAGGCAGCTGCAGAAAACCTTGCAACACAGATACTTCTATCTTACCCTCTTATAGCCAAAATCGACGTTGAAATAAAAAAGCCTTGGGCACCAATCGGTCTGCCTCTCGACTATGTTTCAGTAAAGATTTCTCGAGGCTGGCATATTTCATACATTGCTTTAGGTTCAAACATGGGTGACAAAGAGAAGTATTTAAATGATGCCATCACAATGATAAATGATGATGACATGTGTATCGTCAATAAGGTTTCCAGCTTTATCATCACTCCACCTTATGGTTACACAGAACAGGATGATTTCTTAAATGGTGCCATAAAAGTACAGACACTTTATTCGCCTAAGATGCTTTTATCCTTCCTGCAGGAGATTGAAAAGAAAGCAAATAGAGTGCGTCAAATCCACTGGGGACCACGCACTCTTGATTTAGACATTTTATTGTATGATAATATCATCTGTGATGATGATACCCTTACTATACCTCATCCTGAATTACACAAACGTGATTTTGCTTTGATTCCATTGAAGGAAATCGCGCCAAATTGTGTACATCCTTTGTACAACAAGCGAATAAGCCAGTTACTTAACGAAATTGTTGCGGATTAGGTGTTTTTCCGGTTTCAACATAATACAGCTGACTCTCACCGCCTACTATTATTTTATAATAGTAGGTGTAATTTTTTGTTATGTGAATATTCGAAAAATCCCCCTTCTCAACCAAAGTAGCATTTCCACCATCCAAATCCATCATCATAAGACGATGGTCTGTTTCATCATTTTCACACTGATAATAGATAATTCCATACTTCGTGCTTACATTATAATTGATACATTTATCCTCTGACAGTATCTCAGACACTCCCGTGTCCAAATTTTCCTTCATCAGCTTATAGCCTGCCTCAACATCTATATAATAGAGAATATTTTCCTCTACTATCGGCATATAATAATTACCTTCCTTCACGGTAATAGGCATATTATTATCCACATCAATTTTAACTATATTGTGATTATAGCTGACATTACTATAATAAATTTCTCCGTTATAAACCGACAATGGTAAATAATCATCTGTACTTACCTTTTCCAATTTTTTACCATCTATACCAATACTTTTTACCTCAATCAAATCTTCATCATTATAGCTTTGGAAATACAATTTATTACCAGAAAGTGTCAAAGAATCAACCAAATCTTCATAAAGCTCCTCAGCTGTATTTTCACTAAGTGACAAACGATACACTCCAAACACATTTCCTCTGAACACTACCTCCTGTCCACTGTTATGATTAAATCTTACATAATAAATATAATCATTATACATATTCAGATACTTTGGTTTATCACTATGTATTTTTTGTAAATTTTCTCCGTTTTCATCCATACGATAAAGCTGATTATAGTCATTAGGATTAGCAAAATAAATATATCCGTCATATTCGCAGAACAGCCCGCCATTATACAGATTACCTGCTGTATTTCCTGTAGCATCAGCATCATTATACTCGAACTTATTGGAATTGATGTAAGCAACAATGCCCCCTGCAACAGCCAGCACTATAATAAGAAAAATTATTATATATATAATCCTTTTTTTCATATTTCATATCTTCTCCTTTATCCTATGAATTTAAAATAGCCTTGGTCATCATCGCCGCTCTATGGTTTTCCTTGACATCATGAACTCTGATAATGCTACAGCCCTTCATAACACCCATAACCGTAGTTGCTATAGTTCCCTCCACTCTCTCGCCAACCGGCAAATCCAACGTCAGACCAATCATTGATTTTCTGGAGGTTCCCAACAACACAGGACAATTTAATTCATTCAATATCTGACAATTATTCATCAATTGCAGATTTTGTTCCAAACTTTTACCAAACCCAATTCCCGGGTCCAGGATTATACTATCCTTCTTAATACCTGCTTTAAACGCAATATCCATAGATTCTTTTAAATCAGACAAAACATCCTTTAAGTAATTCTCATAGGGATTAGCCTCAATATTCCTATTGTGCATAATACAGCAAGGTACCTGCTTATTTGCAACGATCCCTGCCATCTCTTCATCCGCCTTAAGTCCCCAGATATCATTAACCATATCCGCTCCGGCATCAATGGCACTTAATGCCACCTTTGACTTATAGGTATCTATGGACACTGCTATATCAAATCGGCTCTTTATGGCCTCAATAGCAGGAACAACCCTTCCTATCTCTTCCTCATCAGAAACCGTCACATAACCCGGCTTGGTAGATTCACCGCCTACATCAATAATAGCCGCTCCATCATCAATCATCTTTTCCACATGAAACAACGCTTTATCTACGTCATTCCACATTCCACCGTCAGAAAACGAATCCGGTGTAACATTTAGGATACCCATAATATACACCTTATTTTTTAAATCAAAATCCTTATTTCCTATCTTCATTTAAAAAATATCCTTTCACATCTTTCAAATATGATAATGAACCAAACACCACCACTACATCATCCTCAGCTTCAGTCGCTTTATCAAGAGCCTCGTAAAGACTGTCACAATTTATAACATTATCATTTATCACACTAACTTCATTCTTTAAAGTCTCGCCTGACAATCCCCTCTCGTTAAGAGGCGTAAATGTAAAAATCTTATTGGCCAAAGGAGCCATAATCTCGACAACCTGCTTATAGTCCTTATCCTTAAAAATTCCCATTACGAATGTTAATTTCTTATCTTTAAAATAATGTAGCAAGGTTTCCTTCAAGCCTTCTGCGCCATTTGGATTATGAGCACCATCCATATAAACGACCGGTTTTTCATTTACCTTTTCAAATCTACCCGGCCAATATGCCTCGTTTATACCATTTACAATATCCTCATCTGAAATATAATATCCATAATAGTTCAAAACGCTGATAACCTCTATGGCCGTACCTATATTTTCTCTCTGATATAACGCCATATTCACAGGCTTCAATCCATTGTACACCTTACCATTTGAAGCTTTATATGAGAAGCTTTCATCATCTTCACATTGACTGGTTGCAAACTTATTAACACATATCAACGGCGAAAATGTTGTCTCCGCCTTACTCTTAATCACATTATATACATTGGCATATTTCTGAGGTGCCATTATCACCCTGCAGTATGTCTTAATTATTCCAGCCTTTGCCTGGGCAATTTCATCTATTGTATTACCTAAAAATCCCATATGGTCATAATCAATGGTTGTAATTACGCTACATAAGGTTTTTCTGAAAACATTTGTGGCATCCAGACTGCCTCCAAGACCTGTTTCAAAAATGCAAACATCGCATTTACATTTTCTGAAATACATAATAGCAAGGGCTGTTTCCTTTTCAAACAAAGACGGCTCCTTACTCATCTTAAATGCCGCTGCGTCTATCTCTTCCATCAGACTGTCATACTCATCTCTGGGAATATTCACACCATTAACCTGAATTATCTCCATCTCATCAAATACTGCCGGTGATACATACCTTCCCACCTTCAGTCCCTTTTTCATAAGAATACTGTAAATGTACGAAATCACCGAACCTTTTCCATTGGTTCCTGCAACATGTATAACCTTGAGATACCTTTCAGGATTGCCCAACAAATATAACAATTTTCTAATTTTTTCCAATCCTAATTCAATCTGCACTACACTGCCCTCTCTACTTATACCAATTTATTACTAAACCCCGTATCTTGCATACGGGGTATTCTAGCCTAAATCTCTAATTATAATTTTGCAATAACTGCAACGTTTGGTGTTTCAACCTTCATTGGTTTTCCATGCTGAACAATAATTCCATTGTCATAATCAATATTGAAAAATGTAATCTCATTTGTCTCATGATTCATTGCCGCCAAACGCTTATCGCCAGGGAATACACAAACCTGCTTTGGATAATCACCACTTATCGGAAGTACCGAAAGCTTCTCTAATGTACCGTCATCCTCATTTCTCTTAAAGAATGCCACACTATTATCACCGGCATTACTGCAGAAGAGATACTTGCAATCAGATGTAAATCTAAGGGCTGCAACAGCACTTTTATCATTATACTTCTTGCCAAGGGTACTAATCTGCTGGATAAGCTCAAAGTTTGGCAAACCATTCTCTCCACTGTACTTATAAACATTGACACAGTTCATAAGCTGGCAGATAAGATATGCATACTTACCATCAGGACTAAACAGCATACTTCGTGGAGCTGAATTAAGCTCACATCTTAAAATATCAACAAGCTTAATTCCTCCTGTTTCGTGATTAAACTTATATAACTTAACCTGGTCAATACCCACATCACAGGCAACCATAAACTTACTGTCCGGAGTAAGTCTTGTACACGTAATATGAGGTCTGAAATTTCTTTCAGCAATACTACCCATTCCCTTATGGAACACCTCAGCTGTAAGCTCTCCAACACTGCCATCCTCGTTAATTCTAACAACAGATGCCTTACCATCATGATAACCTGCAGTATAGATAAACTTGTCCTTCTTATCAACACTAATATGACAGGCTCTCATACCATTAATAGAACCAAGATTCATAAACTGTAAATCTCCATCCTCCATTATCTTGAAGGATGAAATACCCAAGTCTGATACTGAATATAAAAACTTGCCATTATTGGCTATTCTAAGATATGATGGATTGCCTACCTCAATTTCCTTTCTAGGAATAAAGATACCTTCCTCCATATCTACATCACATATTGTTATACCTTTAGCCTTACCATGAGTATACGAACCCACGTATGCTACATACTTATTATCTGCCATATTCTTCTCCAATCCTAAACATAAATATTGTAGTAATTTTACCACTTTTTCAAGTTTTATTCAACCTAAAAAATCAGAAGTCCAATTAATTAGAAAACAAATTACTTTTTACAACCGCATTTTTTCCTCTAAAGGCAATACCTA
The DNA here is from genome assembly GCA_964457015.1 of uncultured Roseburia sp. Lineage (GTDB taxonomy): Bacteria > Bacillota > Clostridia > Lachnospirales > Lachnospiraceae > SVEL01. The sequence continues at coordinate 10,461 of CAYWDL010000032.1, forward strand.
TCTTAATAATATTTTCACTTCCAATTGAAATCAGCTCTGTATCATACTTCTTTTCTCCAATCTGACCAAGGGCTATATCGGCAAGCTTATCTAAATCCTCAGACGCATCCTTTGTATACTTGAACTCAAATATAAATCCCGGAATACTCTTAATTCTTGGCACCAACATAATATCGAAGCGTCCCAGCCCTGATTCCCTGTTGGAACGCACGTAATAACGATTACTAAGAATTGCACACAACCCCAACATCATACCATGATAAAAGTTCTCATTAACGCCATCAAACGACGAAACTGACTGCAACATATATGCTTCCAATAACTCCTGCAGTTTCCTTGCGTCATTAGAAAATATTGCCTGCTGAATGCCTAAGGTCACTCCATCATTCTCCATTCTCTTAACAACTTCTCTTTCATATACTAATGCAATCTCCTTGTTAGGAATAGCTACATAACACATATAATTACCATCGTACTGAAGATGTCTCTCCGAGATTTTCAAATATCCTGTGAGGAGTAAAAAACTATAAATAGTATGTGGATACTTCTGTATCTCTGGATATACGATATTTGTATCAACATAAGTTAGTACCGCTTCTCCACTTAACAGCTTATACAAATTTTCTTTCATATCAGGAGTTGCATTAGCAATAATCTCTCCGATGATACCATTGCTTCCTGTCGACTGCCAGAATGCCTGCGGAACACATTTATCTGCAACATAATTTATAACAGACCACGGATTAAATATTTCTGTTTCTCCAAACTTGTATCCATCATACCAAGAACATACTTCATCAAACTTATCGTTCGCCTCATAATATTCAAGAAGCCTTGCTACTTCGTCCTCAGTAAATCCAAAATACTTACTGTATGTCTCATCCAATACAGAATAAATCTTTATATTATTCAATCCGCTAAATATACTCTCCTTAGCAACCCTAAGTATACCTGTCATAAACCCATATGCCAGATGATGGTTATCCTTCAAACCTCCTGAGAAGAAATTACGCATAAAACCTACAACCTTCTCATAAAAGCCACAATTGTGTCCCTGACCTATAGGCGTATCATATTCATCGATTATAATAATAGTCTCCTTACCATAATGCTTATGAAACAATAATGATAAGTTATCTAATGCCATCTCGTATTCAATATTGCTGGCTTCACCGCTTAATAATTTATCAAACTGTAACTTTTCATATTCACTTAAGTTATCACTCGCCCCTACTTCTGCATGACGCTGACACTCCTTAATCACAAGCTCTTTAATCTTTTCATAAGTTTTTTCCCATGAATCGCACTTCACATCCTTAAATGTAAGGAATATAACAGGATACTGCCCCTGATAATCAGTATACTTCTTACCACACTTCCAAATCAGCTTGTCCTTAAAATAAACAGATGTATCCTCTTCTGTCTTCTCAAAAAACACACGCAACATATCCATATTAAGAGTTTTACCAAATCTTCTCGGACGTGTAAACAACGAAACCTTAGGCCTGTTATCAATAAAATCACGAATGAGCAAGGTCTTATCAACATAATAGTAATCTGTAGTTGCCAGCTTATAATCCGAAATTCCTATAGGTAATGTCTTTTTGCTCATTATAGAGCTGCTATTCATATTATAAGTGTAATTATTATCTTCCGAAACAATATCACATGGAACCATCCACGAACGTCCTTTTTTTATGACGCCTGTAATCTCACCATTCTTACACATCTGCTGAACTCTTCTTGGTGTAAGTCCCATTAATTTCGCAATTTCGTTACAAGTCATATATTGCATAAATACCACTCCATTCAAACAATCCTTTAACCTTATTATACCCAAAAAAACGAAATAACGCAATAAAAATTTCGCTTATTTCGTTTTTAGCGAAACAAGCGAAATTTCACATATCATCTTTATTATCACTACTTAGCCTTAGTGCCCTTACCATCTCTCTTGGCAGTCTTAAGCTTTCTAAATTCAACCTTCTTATCCTTATATTCGACCACTGTATTATCGCCAGCATCAACCACGTATACATCTGTAATATAATCGTCCTTATCAAGCTTCATACCACGGACACCAATAGCCCCCTTCTTCTTTTCAGGTATCTCTGAAAGCGGGAACTTAAGGAACATGCCTTTTGCTGTCTGCAGTACAACAATGTCTGTTGAATTATTTTCAGCACCTTCAGCTACAGGTGTAGCTGGTGTATCAAATAAGCTGAATTGACCGAAGTCATCTTCAAATCCACCCGCGAATCCATCATCACCGAAACCACCAAATCCGTCTTCATCAAATCCGCCACTCATTACACCCATACTCATATCATCATCGAATCCGCCTGACATAAGCACTGGGGTTTCTGTATTTTCTTCCGTTACAGTCGCATTTGAATTTTCTGATGAGACCGCTGTAATATTTGTAACAATAATACTTGTAACCGCATCTCCATCTGCAAGCTTTGTAGCCGCAATTGTCTTCTTAATAACATCAAATTCTGCTGTATCTACAACCTTCATCATACCATTCTTAGTAGTAAACAAAAGCTTTTTATTCTTAAGTATTTCCGCATCACAGATATACACAAGATTTTCTTCACTTGTACTATAATTACCAAGGTTGTCGATAGGTGTACCCTTGTCCCTAAACTTAACAAATGGTATATCACGAACCTTAATCTGGTGCATATTACCCTTATCAGTAAACACGCAAATCTTGCTTGTATTCATACAAGGGAATATGTACTTATTCTCATTGTGAATAGCCTCATTATTTCGTTCATAAGAAGCCTTGTCAATAGTCTTAACATAAGAGAATCTATCCATAACAAAGACTACTTCCTGCTCTTTAATCTTTTCCTCAACATAAACAGCAACCTCTGCGTCCTCGATGGCAGTCTTTCTCTCCACGCCATATTCCTTCTTGATTCTTGTAAGCTCCTTCTTAATAACCTTAGTCATAGAACGTCTGTTATTTAAAATATCCTCATACTCTGCAATTCTATTTACAATATCCTCGTAATCCTTCTGAAGAGCTAAAATTTCAAGACCAATCAACTTGTATAATCTAAGTTCAAGAATAGCCTGTGCCTGCTTTTCAGAGAAATTAAGCTGACTTGCAAATATCTCCGATTCCTTTGACTTAAACTTGATATTTGATGTGTCACCATTTACAAGACAAGCCTTTGCATCCTTCAAGCTCTGTGAGCCTCTAAGAATCTCAATAATCAAATCAATAATATTGCAAGCTTTAATAAGACCTTCCTTAATCTCCTTCTGCTCAAGCTCCTTATTCAAGAGAGTTGTA
>CAYWDL010000033.1:0-13494 GCA_964457015.1 uncultured Roseburia sp.
GAGCGGGTACAGTACTTACAACAGAGCAGGTTGACAGGGCAGTGGCAGCAGGTGCTAAGTTTATAGTAAGTCCGGGACTTAATCCAAAAGTGGTAAAGTATTGCGTGGATAAAGGGATTTTGATGACTCCTGGCTGTTCAACTGCCAGTGATATTGAACAGGCTCTTGAGTTTGGACTTGATGTGGTTAAGTTTTTTCCTGCAGAGCCGGCAGGCGGTTTAAATATGATTAAGGCACTGGCAGCTCCTTATGTAGGTGTAAAGTTTATGCCTACAGGTGGTATTAATGCCACAAATGTTAAGGATTATCTTAAGTATAATCGTATCCTTGCGTGTGGAGGCAGCTGGATGGTTAAGGGTGATTTGATTAAAACAGGTGATTTTGCAAGGATTACAGAGCTTACAAAGGAAGCAGTAAATATTGTTAAGGAGGCAAGAAGCTAATATGAATCTTAATTTAAAACCGGTTAATGAATGTGCGTTTGAAGCGGTATCATTGGGAGAAGTAATGTTAAGGCTTGACCCTGGCGAAGGAAGAATTCGTACAGCAAGGCAGTTTAGAGCCTGGGAAGGTGGCGGAGAGTATAATGTTGTTCGCGGTCTTCGCAGATGCTTTGGACTTAAGACAGCTGTTATTACAGCGTTTGCTGACAATGAGGTTGGTATGCTTATGGAGGATTTTATTCTTCAGGGAGGTGTTGATACATCCCTTATTAAATGGATGAAGACAGATGGTATTGGACGCACTTGCCGAAATGGTATTAATTTTACCGAGAGAGGCTTTGGTATAAGAGGTGCGGTAGGATGTTCGGATAGAGCCAATACGGCTATTTCAAAGGCTACACCTGAGGATTTTGATTTTGAATATATATTTGGTACATTAGGTGTTCGCTGGCTGCATACAGGTGGTATATATGCTGCTTTATCAGAGCAGTCGTGTGAAACTGTGTTATCGGCTATAAAGACAGCCAAAAAATATGGTACAATTGTATCCTACGACCTTAATTACCGACCTTCAATGTGGAGTGCCATCGGTGGTCAGGCAAAGGCTCAGGAGGTAAATAAAGAAATTGCCAAATATGTAGATGTCATGATTGGTAATGAAGAAGATTTTACAGCGTGTCTGGGATTTGAAATTGAGGGAAATGATGCAGATTTAAAGGAACTTAACCTGGATGGCTATAAGAAAATGATAAATGAGGCCGCTAAGACATACCCTAATTTCAAGGTTGTTGCAACTACATTACGTGAGGTTAAGACTGCGACAGTTAATGATTGGAGTGCAATTTGCTGGGCTGATGGAGAAATCTATAAGGCTAAGGATTACAAGGGACTTGAGATTATGGACAGAGTAGGTGGCGGTGATTCATTTGCTTCAGGACTTATTTATGGGCTTATGACAACCGGTGACGCAGCAGTGGCGGTTAATTATGGTGCAGCTCATGGTGCGTTGGCAATGACAACACCTGGCGATACTACCATGGCAAGCAAGAAGGAAGTAGAAGCCATTATGGGCGGAGCAGGTGCAAGAGTTCAGAGATAATTTGTAGGTTTTGGAAGGGAGACCGTCTATGAAGAAATTTATGGATGAGGATTTTTTGTTATCCACAGAAGCGGCTAAGAGGTTATATCACGAATATGCGGAAAATATGCCAATTATAGATTATCATTGTCATATTAGTCCTAAGGAAATCTATGAGGATAGAAGATTTGAAAATATTACCCAGCTATGGCTTGAAGCAGACCATTACAAATGGAGACAGATGCGTTCCAATGGCATACCTGAAAGCTATATTACAGGCGATGCTACTGATTGGGAGAAGTTTCAAAAATGGGCAGAAACCCTGGAGATGGCTGTAGGTAATCCTCTTTACCACTGGAGTCATTTGGAATTGAAGCGCTACTTTGGATATGAGGGCTGGTTAAATGGCGAAACAGCAGAAGAGGTATGGCAGTTCTGTAATGAAAAGTTAAATAATGGTGGGCTGACGGCCAGAAGCTTTATAAAAGATTCAAATGTTAAACTATTGTGCACAACGGATGATCCCGTAGATTCTCTTGAATGGCATAAAAGGTTAGCGGAGGATGAGAGCTTTGATGTAAAGGTGCTGCCTGCATGGAGGCCTGATAAGGCAATGTATATGGAAAAGCCGGATTACATTGACTATATAGTCAAATTAGGCGAAGTATGCCAAATGGAAATAAAAAGCTTTTCAGACCTTATTGAAGCACTGAAATGCAGAATGGATTTTTTTGCTTCAATGGGTTGCTCGGTGTCAGACCATGGTATGGAATATGTAATGTACACTGTGGCATCTGATGGGGAGGTAGAAGAAATATTTTCAAAGCGTATGTCAGGAGAACTGCCTGATCAGGTGTCCGAGGCTAAGTTTAAGACAGCATTTATGCTGGCTTTAGGAAGAGAATACCATAAACGTAATTGGGTGATGCAGCTTCATTATGGTGTGAAGAGAGATAATAGTCAAAGAGTGTTCAAGGCTCTTGGACCGGATGCCGGCATTGACTGCATCAGCAGTAATACGTCTTCGTCAAGACTGTCTGATTTTCTCAATGCCTTAGATGAAACAGATGAGCTGCCAAAAACCATTATCTATTCATTGAATCCGACGGATAATGCGGCTATAGGAACAATCATTGGTTGCTTTCAAAATGCATCTGCTACAGGTAAGCTACAGCAGGGTAGTGCTTGGTGGTTTAATGACCATAAGACAGGAATGCTTGAGCAGATGACAAGTCTGGCAAACCTTGGACTACTTGGGAATTTTATTGGAATGCTTACTGATTCAAGAAGCTTTTTGTCCTATTCAAGACATGAATATTTTCGCAGAATTATGTGTGAGCTTATAGGCGGCTGGGTGGACAATGGAGAATATCCGGCAGATTATAAAGCTCTGGAAAGAATTGTTAAGGGAATTTCGTACAATAATGCAGTAAGATATTTCGAGTTTGATATATAATATAATGAGTCGTATCAATCAGTGTTTGAACTGGTTGATATGGCTCATTATTCGTTTTGGGGATATTTTTCTGTAACCATTTTTCTGTATTCCTTTGGCGTTTTACCAATTATCTTTTTGAAAAGCTTTGTAAAGTAATTAACGTCAGGAATGCCGCAATATAATGCGATTGTCTGAATCTGCATATCTGTTGAGTTTAAAAGCAGTATGGCGTGTTCAATTCTCTTGTTATTTACATATTCGGTTAAGGTTACACCGGTTTCCTTTTTAAATAATGTGGAAAGATAGCTGGGATTAATATTTAAGGTGTTTGCCAAGGTCTTTAATGACAAATCCTCTGTCAGGTCATGGTTTATTGTGGTGATGACTTTTCTTATATACATTGAGTATCCTTTTAAGGAATGATTTTTTACCAGCAAAGTGTATTTTCGAATCATTTCCTTCAGCAGGAAATTAAATCCTGCCTGAGAGCTTGTTGTTTCAATTTTTAAGGCAAACTGAGTTGATATTTCATTGATATGCAATGGGTGTACGGAAGCACTTTCAGCTGCTTTTCTTAATATTGTATTTAATATTATTGAATAATTTTTCAAATTGTTTACAGAATTTTCAAAATGAGTTTCAAATTCAGTGGATGACAAAAGGCTGAAATATTTCTCTGCTTTATGAAGCTTTCCGTTGGAAACTGCCTGTATAAGCTGATTTTCAAGCTTGTATCGCTGCTCCAGTATGCTTGTGCTTGTTCGTAAGTCATCATTAAGGTCGAGGCTGGTAAGCTGATGTTTTTTGTAAGACATATTTAATATTTCCTTTCACTTATTATAGTAAAAATTATGCTGTTTTTTCTAAAAATTATACTCACTAAAAATAAATACAGTTGATAAAATATAAACACTTGATAAATTCTATATTATTTGAAGAGAGGGCAAGATTATGAGTATAAATAATGAAGTAAGGCCTTTTGGCATGAAAGATAAGCTTGGGTATTTGTTTGGCGACTTTGGCAATGATTTTACATTTATTTTGTCTACAATTATTCTTACAAAATTTTATACTGATGTTATGGGAGTATCTGCAGCTGCAGTAGGTACAATTATGATGTTGGCGCGTTTTGTGGATGCGTTTACTGATGTTGCAATGGGGCGTATATGTGACCGAAGCAGGGTTACGCCTAATGGCAAGTTCAAACCGTGGATTTTACGTATGTGTGTTCCTGTGGCATTTACGTCGTTTCTGATGTATCAGGGAGGTCTTGCAAATATGCCTGCAGGGGCAAAGGTTACCTATCTGGCTGTAATATATTTGTTGTGGGGCTCATTTTGTTATACTGCAATAAATATTCCATATGGTTCTATGGCTTCGGCTATTTCGGCAGAGCCTGGCGACCGTCAATCATTATCAACCTATCGTACCATGGGAGGTATGCTTGCAGGTATGGTTATTGGCGTTTTACTTCCGTTGATGGCCTACGAGAAGGTAACATTGGCGGATGGTATGGTAAAAGAAACATTGATTGGTTCTAAAGTTACAATTGCAGCAGGCGTATTTTCTGTATTGGCCATAATCTGCTACTTGCTTTGTTACAAGCTGGTGACGGAGAGAGTTTCAATAAACGAAAATCAGGAAGAAAAGAGAACTTCTGTTGTTCAAATGTTGAAGAGTGCATTTACAAATCGCGCTCTTGTATCAATAATTGTTGCCTCAATAGTTATGCTGCTTGCACAGCTCACAATGCAAAATATGTCTGCCTATATTTTTCCGGATTATTACAATAGAGCATCTGCACAATCTGTATCAACTGTATTTATGATGGTTGGCATGATTTTGGCGGCAATACTTGCAAAGCCGTTGGCGAATAGATTCGGTAAGGCGGAAATTTCTGTGGTATCCAATATATTTGCGGCAATCATTATGCTTATTTTGTGGGTAATACGTCCGGAAAATGTCTGGGTGTACTGCGGCTTACAAATGCTTTGCTGGTTAGGTCTTGGGGTGTTTTCTATGGTGTCTTGGGCGTTGATTACAGATGTTATTGATTATTCTGAGCTAAAGAACGGTGTTCGTGAAGACGGCTCGGTATATGCATTGTATTCGTTTGCACGTAAGCTTGGTCAGGCTTTGGCAGCAGGTTTGTCAGGCTGGCTTCTTACAGGTATTGGTTATGATTCTAAGGCTGCCGCAGCCGGATTGACCCAGAATGAAAACGTTCTTGAAGGCATATTTAATATTTCAACATTACTTCCGGCTATTGGATTTATATTGCTTGCCCTGGTGCTTTGGTTCTGGTATCCATTGCACAAGAAACAGGTTGATAATAATGTAATTGAATTAAAGAAAAAGCATAATTTGTTGTAACAACCTGATAAATGTGCTATAATCTCTCAAGATAAAGAGAGGATGAATACTATGAAGATAATATATTTGTTGACGATTTTGTGTATGTTAATGATGACAGGTTGCGTTAAGGATGAGTCTTATTATATACCAATGTCGGAGCAGGAAAGTGCATTGGATAATAAGGAAACAGAGAGCGCAGTTGGTGAAGAGAAGGAAACAGAGAAAGAAACTGAGGCAGAGGCCGATTCTGAAACTGAAGAGCCCGGACCAACAGTGGCAGTACCGATTATTGGTATTTACTGTAATACTGTCCCAGGTGACAGACCACTTGTAACAGTGTGGGACGAGCCTTGGGTTGAGAAAAAGGATATTGCTGAATTTGGCATTTTTCCAACTAATGAACCAACACTTCCAAATACAACCCTTAGAGATATATGGTCGCCATTGTGGGAGTCTTATGAGGGATGGGAGAATTGTAAGATTGGATACAAGCTTGAGATTACGTTAAAAACAGGCTGGGAGTATTCTAAAGTTATAAAAGATCCTGATGATGTAAATAGATTTATGGAATATATAGAAGTGTATATGTATGATGATATTCATCAGATTCCGGGCAATTGGTATAGTCATCTTCTTATGGAGGAGATTGATGATGAAACAGTAATCACTTCCTTTAAGCTGACTGCAGGAAGTGATTACGAAGAGGTTTCACATATTAGACTTACGGCGTTTGTGTATGATAGTGTTGATGACTTTGATGAAAATGGCGAATATATTGGGCCTGTAAGCTACACAATTGATGTGGTTAATGGTGAGTAAGTTATTTTGTAATAGTGTCCCTTATGTCACCTGCAAGATAGAATAAATATAACAATCCTCCACCTATGCCGGCAAGGATTAAATTCATTATATTGTTGATATTAAAATAAATTTCCACAAAATTGTAAACAAAAAGTGAGATTCCTAATGAAAGGAATTCCGCAACTGCAGGCTTAAATACAAATTCAGAAAAGCTGTAGTGTATTTTGGAGTATTTTAGCAGTGAAAAAATATGTAATAGTGAGCAGATTATTTCACTGAAAAGTAAGCCGAAAAGATAACCTTTTATACCTAATTGGGGTATAATTATGACTACAAACAAAATTCTTATAATAGTAGCAAGCATATTATTTCTAAAAGTAATTCTGGTATGTCCAAGTCCATTTAGTATGCTTGCCAGAGTTGAGCAAAGATATAAAAAAGGACATAGCCATCCAAGTATTGTTATGTATGCGCCGGCAACATAATTATTATATAGGAATACCCCCAGTTCATTTCCGAAGGTCACAAAGAAGCCTGTGCAAAATATGCCAATTGAAAGACAATATTTAATTGACTTCTCGGTGATAAAGGATATGTTTTTTGTATTGCCATTGGCCTGTGCTTCGGATATGGATGGTAAAAGCATTGATGATATTGCGTTGGTAAGTGTGGAAGGCAAGAAAATAAAGGGCATAGCCATACCTGTTAACACACCGTAAATCGAAATTGCATTGCTTTTTGTAAGTCCATATTTTTGTAAAAACAGTGGTATAAGAATTGCCTCAAGACTTGATACGAGGCTTAGTATCACTCGATTTAAGGTCAGTGGACAGGCCATGTTAAAAATATTACTTTGAACCTGTCTGCTTTTGTTAGTTCTTTTGAAAATTCTAAAATCCTTTTCATTTATTATTGATAATATACTAATGATACATGATGCTGCTTCGCCTAATATAAGGCCTATAACAGCTAATTCCGGCATAAGTGTTTTGTTGGCGTCGAAGGCATTTGATGAAACCAAAACAGTAGTTATTACGTAAACAGAAAACACTCGTATTATCTGCTCAACAAGCTGGGAAAAACCGGGAATAAAAGTTTTTTGTCTGCCCAAATGGTAACTGTTGATGCAGCTGTGTAACGAACCCAGGGGGACGGAAAAAGATGCCAGCTGAAGCAATCGTTTGCATCTGATATCGCCTAAAACATCACTGGCTATGAATCCACTGGTTTGATAGAGCGTAAATGCCGTGATGAAGGACATTATCAGGGACATAAGTAATCCGGTTTTTAAAGTGTCCATCATTCCGGATTTGTTGCTTTTTGCATTGTCGGCAGCCACATATTTGGAAATTGCTGTTTGAATACCTGAAACAGACAGCGAAAAGCAAAGTCCGTAAATAGGAAAAATCATTTGATATAATCCCATTCCTTCTGCACCAATAGTCTTAGAAAGGAATACTCTATAATAGAAACCAATTATTCTTGTCATTAGTCCTGCACAGGTAAGTATACAAGTTCCTTTTATAACTTTATTTTTACTCATATATACCTCTGATAAATGATATTGATTAATTATATGTATGTGGGACAAAAAAATTTCTAAAACGTAATACCTAAAATAAAGGAGAGTGTTATATATAATGATATATTTAGATAATGCAGCGACAACAAAAATGAAGCCGGAGATTGTCGAGAAAATGAGGACATATTTTGATAAGGATTTCGCAAATCCGTCCGGTCTATATGAAATAGCATATACAAATCAAAAGGTATTGGAGGAAGGAAGAGAGGTTATTGCAGGGGTATTAAACTGCAATAAGGATGAAATATATTATACAAGTGGAGGCACTGAGTCTGATAACTGGGCATTAAAGGGTGTTGCAAATGCGCTTAAGAAGAGGGGGAATCACATAATTACAAGCAAAATTGAACATCATGCCATACTTCGTACACTTGAGTTTTTGGAAAAGCATGGTTATGAAATCACCTATGTGAATGTGGATGCCAATGGTATTGTAAAAGTGGATGAAATCATCAGGGCGATAAAGAAAAATACCATTTTAATATCAATCATGACAGCTAATAATGAGATTGGAAGCTTACAGCCTATTGATAAAATAGGATATATAGCCAGAGAAAGAGGAATATTGTTTCACACGGATGCAGTGCAGGCCTTTGGGCATATTCCTATTGATGTAAGAAGAAGCAATATTGATTTGCTTAGCGCAAGCAGCCATAAATTCGGAGGTCCAAAGGGTTGTGGTTTTTTATATGTTAATAAAAATGTCAATATTGTTCCGCTTATGCATGGTGGAGGACAGGAAAATAAAAAACGTGCAGGAACAAGTAATGTACCGGGAATTGTGGGCATGACAGAGGCTTTAAAGGATGCTACAATTCATATGCATGAAAGAATGGCGTACGAGATAAGACTTAGAGATTACATGATAAAAAGAATATTTAAGGAGATTCCTTTCTGCCGACTTAATGGTGACAGATATAAAAGATTGCCCAACAATATAAATTTTAGTTTTAAAAACGTGGAAGGCCAAAGTATTGTAGTACTTTTGTCGGAGGAAGGAATATGTGTTTCTTCTGGTTCGGCATGCTCATCAGGTGATAAAGAGCCATCTCATGTATTGAGAGCTATAGACGTTTCGGAGGAGCTTGCATATGGAACTGTAAGATTTACAATATCACATGAGACAACAAAGGAGGAAATTGATATTACAGTAAATAAACTCAAAGAAATAGTTAATAAATTGAGAAAAAAGGTATGACATTATAAGCGATATCTGTTATAATGAAATGTGGCTTTTAATTAGATAATAGGAGGCGTATGATGACTAATAAAACAGTTATAATAGGTATGTCTGGGGGAGTGGATTCCTCTGTGGCAGCATATCTTTTGAAGAAACAAAAGTTTAATGTAATTGGGGTTACTATGAACACGGCAGTTGATGGTATTAGTGAGCAGAAGATGGAGGATACCATTAAGGATGCCAAGGCAGTTGCTGAAAAGTTGGGGATTCAGCATTATGTTCTGGATTTTAGAAAAGAGTTTAATGAAAAAGTTGTAAAGTATTTTATTGATGAATATATGAATGGAAGAACGCCTAATCCATGTAATGTGTGTAACAGACAGGTAAAATGGCAGGCGTTGTTAGACAGATTTGATGATTTTAATGCAGATTTTGTTGCAACAGGCCATTATGCGAGAATTGACAGACTGGAGAACGGAAGATATGCAATAAGAAATTCAATCACGTCAGATAAAGATCAGACCTACGCATTATATAATCTTACTCAGGAACAGTTGTCAAAGACGATGATGCCGGTAGGCGAATATACAAAGGATAAGATTAGAAAAATTGCGGAGGATATAGGGCTTTTTGTGGCATCAAAGCCTGATAGCCAGGATATTTGCTTTATTCCGGACAAGGATTATAACAGGTTTATTGAACAGTTTGGCAATGTAACGCCTGTGGAGGGTAACTTTGTTGATAAGGAGGGTAATGTTATAGGCAGACATAAGGGAATAACAAACTATACCATAGGCCAGAGAAAGGGACTTGGTATAGCAATGGGACATCCTGTATTTGTGACGGAGATAAGAAAGGACACCAATGAGGTTGTTATCGGCGAGAATGAGGATTTGTTTACGACAGAGGTCATAGTTACGGATTTTAACTTTATGGCTATTACGGAACAGGATTTGGACAAGGATTTTATTGGTAAAATAAGGTATAGTCACAAAGGAACTAAATGTAGGCTGAAGAAGCTTGAAGATAATAAATATATCTGCATTTTTGAAGAACCGGTCAGAGCGGCAACTCCGGGACAGGCGTTGGTATTGTATGATGGTGAATATGTAGCAGGTGGAGGAACAATAGTATAGAAAGGTAGGAAGGATATGGCATTTAATGTTGATACAATTAAAAAGTATACTAAAAGCAGTGAAGAATATAGAAAAGCTGCTGATTTTGTTGACCTTGATAATGTCAGATTATTTCCTAACAGAAGTATTTTTAAAGGGGAAGATTCTGTAAGCGGCGAAGTAAATGAGGCTGGAAAAGCTATAAAAGCAAGCTTTACGCTTAAAAACAATCAGCTGATGTCATATGGCTGTGAATGTGACTATTTTAAGAAAAATAAGTCTATGTGCAGACATATTGCTGCTGTCGCGATGAAGCATATTAATGCAAAATTTGTCAGCAACGAGAAGATTGTATACACTTCAACCGGTGCCAAGCGTATGCTCAATGAGTATCTTAAATGGTCGCTGCCTGTCAATATGAGTAAGTGTGCTTCTGATATAAAGCTGAAGCTTATATTAAAGGGCGGAACAGAACGTGCACGCTTAAAGATTCATGTGGTTAATGGAAAAAAGAAATATTTAATAAGAGATTTATACGAATTCTACCGTTTATTTGAAAATAGCGAAATATTTACCTATGGAGCAGGAACAACCATTCTTCATAGTAAGGAATCATTTGATGAAAAATATGGTCCCATGCTTGATTTTATTTTGAATAAGATTAAAGAAGGAGCTCTTTTGTCTGAAAATGAGTCGTTTAGCAGACATTCCATAAATGACAGAAAGTATATGGTTATAGCAGGGGCTGATATTGAGTATATTATTAACCTTATAAGAGATACCGACGATATTGTTGAGCTGGAGGACATAGGAGACTGTGAGATAATAAAGGAAAATCCTAAGCTTACACTTAATATTTCCAAGCTTGGCACCAATGGATACAAGCTTGAACTAAAGGGAATAGACACATTTATTGCAGGGTACAGTAATTTGTTTGTTGTGTGTGAAAATAAAATATACGAAACTGATAAGCGGTTCTCAGGAAGAATGAGAGCATTTTTGCAGAATTTTATTATGGCTGATAATAAAAATGTACTTGAGTTAAGCAAGAGGGATATGCCTGCATTTTGCAATGCGGTACTTAGCAAGGTGTATGAGTATATAAGTATCGAAGGTGACAGCGCTCAGATTACCAAATATGCACCATTGGATTTGAATTGTGAATTCGATTTTGATATTGTTGGAAACAGACTGATCTGTGATGTTAAGACCTATTATGACGGACAGTCAATTGAATTGTTTGGACACAGCAATGTCAATAGTCAGATTTGCAGAGATTATGAGAAAGAGTATGCACTTATGAGACTCTTGAATAATTTCTTCGAAAACGGAGTGAGAGAGGGGCATTTCGTGGCAGATTCTGATAAAGAGATATATGAGATATTATTATATGGCTTGAAGCAGTTTGAGCAGTTTGGAGAGGTTAAGGTATCAGAAGCTTTGCGTAAATTCAAGCTTGTTGATTCGGTTCAGATTAACGCCAATGTATCAGTTAAGGAAAATATGCTTCATTTTGACATCAATACCTCTGATTTTACGAAAAGCGAGCTTGAGGAGGTATTGCAGGCATACAGGGAGAAGCGTAGCTTTGTTAAGGTAGGAAATCATAAGCTTATAAGACTTGACGACAATGGAATCGCATTGCTTGCTGAAATGGCAAACGATTTGGACTTCACGGCGGCAGATATTGTGGATAACAATATATTTATACCTAAGTACAGAGCATTGTATATTGATTCAAGACTAAGGGACAGAGAATTGACAAACTACAATAGAGACAGTGCGTTTAAATCCCTTGTAAGAACCATAAAGCAGGTTGAGGATAGCGATTTTGCACCTACACAGTCAATTGCGGACACGTTAAGACCATATCAAAAGATTGGCTTCAGATGGCTTAAAACCATGGATTTATGTGGATTTGGTGGAATACTTGCCGATGATATGGGTATGGGTAAATCCATTCAGATAATATCCCTGTTGCTTGATGAGCAGGAAAATGGTACAAGCAGTAGAAAAACATCGCTGATAGTAGCCCCATCATCCATACTGTACAATTGGGAAAACGAGCTTAAGATGTTTGGAAGTTCCATAAAATATGCATTAGTGTTGGGAAACAAGGAGCAGCGTACAGAAATACTTGAGAAAAGTGAAGAATATGAGCTTCTTATAACCTCGTATGAGTTATTGAAGAGGGATATTGAACTATACAAGGACAAAAAGTTCAGATTTGAGATAATAGATGAGGCACAATACATTAAAAATCATACAACAGATAGTGCAAAGGCTGTAAAGAGGATTAATGCAGAAACAAGATTTGCGCTTACAGGTACACCTGTTGAGAATAGATTGAGTGAGCTTTGGAGCATATTTGATTATCTTATGCCGGGCTTCTTGTATTCGTACACTAAATTTAAGGAGAAATTTGAGACACCTATAATCAAGCATGGAAGAAGTGAGGAATTAAAGGGGCTGAACAGGCTTACAAATCCATTTATTCTTCGCAGATTGAAAAAGGATGTTTTAAAAGAGTTGCCGGATAAGATTGAAAGTAACGTGTACACTAAGATGGAGGGCGAGCAGCTTAAGCTGTATACCGCACTTAGAGAGCGCCTTAGAGAAAGCATTAATAGTGATGAATTCAATAATGAAAAGCTTCGCGTGCTTGCAGAGCTTACCAAGCTTAGAGAGGTTTGTTGTCAGCCGGCATTGTGTTTTGAAAATTATCAGGGAGAGTCGGCAAAGCTTGAAACCTGTATGGAGCTTATACGGGATGGAGTTGCCTCTAATCATAAGATATTGCTATTTTCACAGTTTACATCTATGTTTCCGTACATTAAGGAGCGACTGACTGAGGAAAAGCTTACATTTTATGAGCTGACGGGAAGTACATCTAAGGAAAAGAGAAATTACCTGGTTAACAGCTTTAACAACGATAAGACAAATGTTTTTCTTATTTCCCTTAAGGCCGGTGGAACGGGACTGAATCTTACAGGAGCGGATATGGTCATACATTATGACCCGTGGTGGAACATTGCGGCGCAGAATCAGGCAACGGACCGCGCTTACAGAATAGGACAGACCAATGATGTACTGGTGTTCAAGCTGATTATGAAGGATACAATCGAAGAAAAGATACTTCATTTGCAGGAATTTAAGGAAAAATTGTCAGAGGATATACTTAAAAATGCAGATATCACATTAAGTAGCTTGTCAAAAAACGAATTATTGAGTATACTTGAATAGGTGTTATAATTATGAAAATGTTGAAATCCATAGTAAGAGAGGGTTACATAGATGTTAAAGATTATTAGAAATAATGGTATTACGATACTTGTAATTATAGTTATAATGGTGACAAATGTCTTGGCATATTTTAAGTTCGAAGAGAATGTTCAGAGTGATTTGAAGAGCCAGACACAGAAGCATATTACGACAATTGTTGAGGATACGGTTGAATTTTTTAATCTTAAGATGGAAAAGAGAGTGGCTAGTGTAGAGGCTC
>CAYWDL010000034.1:0-13108 GCA_964457015.1 uncultured Roseburia sp.
TGGGTTTCTATTGTACACAGACCCTTGAATTGGCAAAAGAATGGGCGTGTACTGAAGAAACGGATGGATATGCTAATAAGTATATTCTGAATACTGAGGGATTATCAATCTTGGATATGAACAATGGCGAGTATAATATTCTGAACTGGTTAACAGTTTTGTTGGAAAATCGTACTTTTAAGCTGAATGGACATATTGCTATAGCGGCCAAGGAATATCTTCAGAAAAATTTTAGGGTAGCATACGAGAAGTATGATATAATAAAAGGATATAGAGCAGACGATTCCTATTTTTCCTTTGCAACAGCGTTTCTTAATAATTCCCTTTCTCTTGGAAGTCTTGAAAAGGCTATGTATTTAGGTGAACTGGGAGAACAGATTGTGCTTAAGTCTAGAAAGGCATTTGATGAGATTACATTTGAAGGTCAATTGCTTGCGAAGAAGGCGATTTATTATCCAAAGAAACTGGCTAGAGATACTAAGGCTAGAGGGATTTATAGACAAGAGAAGAACAGTAGTGATATTGTTAGTGAGGTATACATTATGGATATTATAAGAGAGGGATGGAACAATGACGATAAGCGCATACAACGAATCGTACTTAAATGATGCAAGGGAGAATATGGGGGATATGATGGACTATGCAGTCAATGAGTGTGGGTGTGATCCGGACACGTTTTTTGATTGGTTTATATCGACCAAAGTGGCTGACAAATTTGAGAATGGTAATCCACGGTATATAGCTGGTATGTCGGGGGTTGAAATGGCTGAAGTTGTTTTGGAAAGAGTTGGCGTTTCTATAAAAAAAGGTAAATCGTCTGGTAAAATAGATAAAAGTAGAGAGTACTGGGCCGGGTGGATTCTGGCGTATTATCAGTGGTTGAAGAATATAAGTTTTGAGGATATGGTGGAAAGTGGTCTTAAGGTATCTGAGGTTATGAATATGTACATTCTTCATGAAGCAGACGACAGTAAGTTTGTGGAGTGTGCCGATAAGATTTTAGAAGCGGCAAAGGCAACAAAGACGTCTAAACTACAAACTATAAGAAAAGCCAGAGGATTTACGCAACAGCAATTAAGTGACGCATCAGGCGTTACACTTAGAATGATACAGTTATATGAGCAGAAGCAAAATGATATAAGCAAGGCCCAGGTAAATGTAGTTATAAGTCTGGCAAAAGCCTTGGGCTGCCAAGTAGAAGATTTGGTAAGCTAAGTAGAATAAAACTATAAATGAGATTAAAAAGGAGACTAAATTATGGACAACAATCAGACACCCCACAAGCGTCGTGTGCGTTACAAGGGCACGCATCCCCGAGCTTTCCATGAAAAGTATAAGGAAGCTAATCCTGAAAAGTATGCGGATACCATTGAAAAGGTAATAAGTAAGGGAAGTACACCGGCGGGAATGCACATATCTATAATGGTGGATGAGATACTTGATGTTTTGAAAATTCAGCCGGGCGAGCAGGGGCTTGATGCAACACTTGGATATGGCGGACATACCAGCGCAATGCTTGCCAGGCTAAATGGTGAAGGGCATATGTACGCGTTGGATGTGGACCCGATTGAAATAGAAAAGACAAAGAAGAGATTGGAAGATAAGGGTTATGGCCCGGAGATACTTACAATTTGTAAGACTAATTTTGCCAATATAGATGAGGTGGCAGCGTCAGCAGGAAAGTTTGATTTCGTGCTGGCAGACCTGGGTGTGTCATCTATGCAGATAGATAATCCTGAGAGAGGATTTTCGTATAAGGTGGATGGGCCGCTTGACTTACGACTTGACCCTGAGCATGGCGAATCAGCAGCTGAGCGTTTAAGAAATATTACAGAGGAAGAGTTTGTGGGAATGATGATAGACAATTCTGATGAGCCTTACGCAGAGGAGATTGCTGCGAAGGTGTTCCTTAAAATGAAGCGTGGAGAGATGATAGAGACAACCACAGACCTTAAGAATGCTGTTGCTGAGGCTTTGGTAAGGTTGCCAAAGGATGAAAGAGATGAGGCTGTAAAGAAGTCCTGTGCAAGAGTGTTTCAAGCACTTAGAATAGATGTTAACAGTGAGTTTGAGGTGCTGTATAGCTTTCTTGAAAAGCTTCCTGATATATTGAAGCCGGGAGCGAGAGTGGCTATTTTGACGTTCCATTCAGGGGAGGACAGATTGGTTAAAAAGTCATTTAAAGAATTGAAAAAGGCTGGGATATACAGCGAGGTTAATGATGATGTTATCAGACCATCGGCAAAGGAATGTGTAAGAAATCCAAGAGCTAAGTCGACGAAGCTTAGGTGGGCGATTAAGGCATAATGCTAATTTGAAATGTTTTCCAATTGTATTATATTTATTGACATAACATGTGGGTTAGTATAAATTAACACGGTCGTGATATTATATAATTTGGAGGAAACATGAGTAAAAGAACATTTAGAAAAATAATAAATTGGGTTATGATTGTGTCGCTTGTAGTAGTTATGAGTACAGGAATGCTGCTAAAGCCGATGCCGGGAATGGTGCTTGGTATACTGCATGGTGTGTCGGGATTTACGCTGACAATAAGCATCATAATTCATTGTATTCAGCATAGGGTGAGGAAAAACGCATAGTTTGAAAATCAAACTAGTTTATAAAAAAGTTATAAACTTATTTAAAATATAATAATTTTTTTGTTAAAGCCTTTATTTTTCAAGTAAAGTGTGCGATAATGTAAGTGTAATAATGACTATCTATGCCATTTTTACACTTATTTCATTTGGGGAAATGGAATATTCTAATGTAAATTAGGAGAGGACAATGAGATGAGAACACATTGTTTTAAGGAATGTATTGCGATATGCCACAGCAATGATTATGCCAGAGAAAATGCACATTTTCATACTGTTGAGGTTGCGGCATTCGTAAAGTACCACGATCCGGAATCGGATATACAAAAAGTGGATGATGTTAAAAAGATTATTGATTTATGTTTTGCGCCATACCAGGAGGCTTATCTTAATGACATGGAGGGATTTGAGGAGCAGGTTACGATTGAACACCTGGGCGAAACACTATTTTATAGGTTAAATCAAATGTTAACAGATGAGGATATGTTTTTAGAAAAGCTGGAGATAGGCGAAACGCCTTTAAGAACGTACATTGTAACACGTACGGTATAATGGATTAGGAAGTATAGGTGGTAGTTATGAGAAGAAACGGTATAAAAAAGAAATTAGCTATTGCGATTAGCACAATGCTGGCGATGACAACAATGTTATCAGTGGCAGGTGTGGCTTTCGCTACGGAAATTGAAGAAAGTGCAGAGGCGACTGTTTCATCAGGCATCGTAGTGGATGGTGTTATTGATGACTGGGCGGCAATGAGAACATCTATCCTTAGTGATAATGAGATAACTGAGTTAGAGTTCAAGTTTGCAAAGTCAGAGGACGGAAGTATGCTGTATTACTATTTTGTTTCTCCGTCTGCGACAGAATGGTATAGTTTGGATTGGAAGTATATAGAGTTTAAGTTTGGTGAAACCACTATGGCATCATATTTATACAATATAGTTGAAAATTGGCCTAATCCGGGCGCTGAAACAGCTTGCAAGAATACTGCAAATGGTAACAATCCCGGTATAATTGTATATGAAGGTGCACTTCCGATTACAAGTGAGGATATTACTATATCATTTGAAGGAATAACATTTACAGTTGAAGACATTCCTGTGTTTATTCCGGCAGAAGAGGTTGAAGCGTCATATAATGGTATTGTTATTGACGGTGATTATTTTGACTGGGCGGCAGTTGACAAGACAGATATTGAGTGTCCTGAGGAATCAGAGCACGGTTTTGATTGCCTGAGCCAGACAGCGGTTATTTTCGATGGTGATTATGTATATATATATTTGAGAGATGGTGAGGATGGTACAGCGGCTGGTGCCGGTATTAATTCAAATGGTCGTTTTTCAATTGTTACAGATACAGGCAGAACACTTACATTTGAGGTGAATGCTGAGGATGGTGGAAGCATTGCAGGTGTGGAAGGTGCAACAGCAGCTTACTTTGGTGATGAATGGGAGATAGCAATTCCTGCAAGTCAGTTGCCGTTGTATATTGAGAGCATTTCATTCGGTTTGTATCAGGAGGAGCCATTTGTTACTGGAATAGTTGACCTTCAGGGTGGCGAAGGTACAGCCGGTGACTTTACAGGTATTGTTTATGATGGCTTGTTTGGAGATTGGAATGCATACCCACATACATTGATTCAGTATGCAACATCAGGTACACAAACAAATTCAGCTGATGGTGAGGGTGCTATATATAATGATGGAAGTACATTATATGGACATGTTATTTCATCAATGGATGCACATTTGAATGAGGCTGGTGGAGAATTTGCCAGCGCAGTTTCTATTTTCTTCAATGGAGACCATGAGTTTAATGATGATAAGACAAACAATTTGTATCCAAGACTTGTAGCAGTTGCGGAGGATGGAACTATTAATTGGAACCCTCAGACAGAGGACTTGGAGAATGGTACATACGAGTTCTACATTGCAGACGCTCGTGGTGAATATGATACAAATACAATTACAAATATTTCACAGCTGGCGGAGCATGAACAGTTCTTTGGTAAAATGTCAGTTACGGTAACTGATACTTGCGATGAAATCGAGTTCTTCATTGATTTAGAGCAGGTTGCTAAGTTCTTGTCATACTACAGTGGAACAACAATAGAAGCAAATGACTTTCAGTTGATTGAGGCACAGTTCGGAAGAATTGGTCAGGAGATTTTATCTACAGCCGGTACATCATCAGGACCATTTGTTGGTATTGCAATCTGTATGGCATGTGTTGCAGTTGCGGTATTGAAGAAAAGACGTAATAAGGCGGTGGCATAATGAACTGGATATTTGTTGCAGTTATTATTATTGCTTGGATTTATGTTTTAAATGCTTTGGATAGAGCAAAATTGGAATTTTGGAGATACATGGTGGGGTCTATGGGGTTATTCATCATTATGATGATAACCCTTAGAGAGTCTTTAACGCTACCTTTAGCAAGAGGCGTTGCTGCCATGGCGGGAATGATAGGCGACTTAACGAATACGTTTGTTGCCTATTTTAAATATGGGATAATATTTATTGAAACAGTAGCCGGTTCTATGACATTGCAGATTGATATGGAATGTTCGGGAGTTATTGAGATTATGGCATTTCTTTCGTTGTTAGTATTTTTTAGGGTATATACTAAATACGAGAGAGTCATTGTTGGTGTGATTGGCACTGCTTATATAATGGTGTGTAATGCTTTGCGAATTGTTATAATTTGTGAAGCAGTTCATTTTTTTGGAACAGACGTTTACTTCGTTGCGCATACATTTATCGGAAGAATATTCTTCTATGGTATGACGGTAATACTGTATTTCTACGTGTTTACTAAGGCGCATATTATTCAAATGAAAGTGGGGAACTTTAGCTATGGTAATAATAAACCGTCTGCTTAATTCGGTAGTATTTTGGGCTGCATGGATTATAATTCCCGTAATAATGGAAATTGCACCGTCGGTTGCCAGTGTGTTCTTGTTGCTGAAAAGACATTGGCGTAAGAGAAAAAATTATACTAAACCAAAGGTGTACCCGGAGATATCGTTGATTGTACCGGTATATAATTCAGAGGCTACTCTGTTTGGATGTATTAAGTCAATTTATGACTGTGATTATCCAAATGATAAGATAAGAGTGTTCCTTGTTAATAACAAGGGCAGGGACAACAGCTTTGCTGTTTTTCAAAAGTGTCAGGAGGAAATTCCGGATTTACATATGCAGTGGCTCAATGCACAGCAGGGTAAGTCAAAGGCACTTAATCTGGCGTTGTATAACAGTCAGGGTAAATATATTATTAATTTAGATAGTGATGGTATGTTGGAGAAAAGTGCCCTTACCAATATGGTTGATAAGTTTGAGGCTAACCCTGAGCTTAACTGTATGACAGGTGCAATTCTCACAACACCGGAGATGATAGAAGAATTCAAGGGATTTTTCCCTAAGTTGCTTAGAAAATTGGAGTTTATGGAATATGCACAGGCATTCCTTGCCGGTAGAAGCTATGCATCTGAAACAAATGGTGTTTATACGCTTTCAGGTGCATTTTCAGCGTTTCGTAAGTCAGCCGTTTTGAAATCACAGATGTATAATACGGACACCATTTGTGAAGATACACATATCACCTTCCAGATGAAGAATTTCTATGGTGAGCGTGTTGAGGTGTGTGAGGATGCCATTTATATGGTTGACCCTATTGAAGGTGTTAACAAGCTGTATACTCAGAGACAGCGTTGGCAGAGAGGAAGTCTGGAGGTTGCCAAGATGTTCAGCGCCAAGGACTTCAGTCTTTTTAGATTTTTCAAGGATATTAACATAAAGACATTGGCATATGACCATACATTTGCATTTCCTAGAATGATATGGTATCTGGCGCTGATTGTTCTTTTATGTTTGAATTATTCAAGCAAGGCTATCTTGGTATCTACCGGGGTTATATTTATTTTATACATTGTAATAGGTTTCTTTTACTTTGCGTCAAATCAGTATTTCCTTAAGAGTATGCCTGGGCTGCGTAAATATTATTGTAAGCAGTGGTGGGTAGTATTTTTGTTACCGGTATTTAACCTGATTACATTCTTCATCCGTTTTGCAGGTATTATCAATAGTATCAATACTGATAGTGCATGGAAGACAAGGGACCTTAATGATGAACGTAAGGCTTTTGCGGAAGTGGTAAAAGAGGATGCCAGGGATGTACTTAATGTGGCAGACAAGGTTAGAGGCTTTGTGAATGGTGAAGAAAAGCCACGTAAGGAAAAGGGCAATGAATATGGAAGGAAATCTGTGGGCTGGTACATATGCGTCGGTCTTATATACCTTGTGTCGGTGCTTATATTTGCTGTTGTAGGCTGGGTTAATGATACATATGGAGTAGGACTTGATGAGCTTATTAGCACCATGACACTTACATTGAAGGGTACAAGCTCGGACGTTGTAAATGCGGCTTTAAAGAGCTGTTTGCCACCGATTATCATAGCTATAGTGGTATTTGTGGTGGTGATTGTACTAGACCGGTTGAAATGTTCGGAAAATGTTGTAAAGATAAAAGGCTTTGTTCAGGGAGCTATTGGCTTTGGAGCAGTTGCATTGTTCTTTGGCTCACTTTATTATGTGAATAAGAGCTTTGATGCTGTTGATTATTTTAAGACAAGTGTGGCACAAACAAAGCTTTATGATGAGTATTATGTGATGCCGGATAGTGTTGAGATTACGGCTCCAAGCGAAAAGAAAAATTTAATATACATTTATATAGAGAGTCTTGAGACCACCTATGCATCCACGGAGGCAGGCGGTGCTCAGGCGGAGAATTATATTCCAAATCTTACACAGCTTGCAGAGGAAAATATTTCATTTTCGGGCTCGGATAAGCTTGGCGGATTCCACTCTACGCAGGGAACAGGTATTACTATGGGTGCATTGTTTGGAACAACCAGTGGTACACCATACAGTCTTGGAACTGAGGTTAATGAAATGCTTGAACAGGGTAAATTCATGTCGGGAATTACATCATTAGGTGATATTCTTGAAGAAAATGGATATACACAGGAATTTATGTGTGGTTCAGATGGTGATTTCGGCGGAAGAAAGACATACTTCGAGACACACGGAAATTATTATGTTTTTGACTTGTATACTGCCAGAGAAAAGAATTATATAGCTGATGATTATTTTGTGTGGTGGGGCTTTGAGGATAAGATACTCTATGAAATAGCCAAGGATGAGGTTACAAGACTTGCATCCGTAGACCAGCCGTTTAATTTTACAATGCTTACGGTTGACCCACATCATATTGATGGATATGTATGTGACCAGTGTGGCAATGAATATGATAGTGTTACGGCAAATGTTATGAAGTGTACGGACACCTTGCTGGGCAATTTTATAAAGTGGTGCAAGGAACAGGATTTTTATGAGGATACTGTTATTATCATAAGCGGTGATCATCCAAGAATGGACACATCATTAGTTGCAGGTGTAAGCTATTACGATAGAACCATTTATAACTGTTTTATCAATACAGGAAAAACTAACCTGTATGAAACAACCAAAAATCGTGTATGTACACCTATGGATATGTTTCCTACAATATTGTCAGCATTGGGCTTTGAGATTGAAGGCGACAGACTGGCATTAGGAACAGATTTGTTCTCCGGAACGCCTACGCTTGCAGAAGAAAAAGGGTTTGATTGGCTTGATACAGAAATATCAAAGACATCATCATTCTATTATGAGGTTTTCGTGCCTGAACTGGGACGATGACAATAATGGAGGTTTATGAATAATGAAGAAAAATAAATTGAAAGTAAAAAATAGGTTTAGCAGTATAAATGTTATGGCGACAACAACCTTTGCAATGGTAGTGTTGGTGGCGTTATGCTCGTTGTTTACATTTTATCAGTTGAAGGTTCAGGAGGATGGTATTCTTGATGTCTGCGCTACACAGCAGGACGCGTATGTGCAGCTTGTTTTGGACCAGATTAACTTAAAGGAAAATCGAAATGATGAGGAAATTATCAATGATATTCTCGGTACATTGGACTCTTCTACTAATAAGTATTGGACTTTCTCCAAGGATAAGGACATGCTTTTTGTAAAGGATGTCATAGAAACTAACAGATATAAGGGTCTGACTGCAATAAGCTATTATGATTCTGAAAGTGCCAAGGAGTTTATGGGAAGCCTTGAAAAGGACAGAGTTATTCATAAAAGCATTGAAGTAGGCAAGAAGGAATATGTGGCATCAGGTGTTGCATTTAGTTATAATGGCGATGAATACCGTCTTTGTCTTCTCACTAATAAGGATGTCATACTTAACAATAATAAGTTTATGGAGTCAAGAATTGAATTGGTAATTCTTGTTGGTTTTATGCTTATTGTAGTTATGGTGACGTCTATGCTCTTTGCAAGAAAGCAACAGCAGTTAAGAGAGACTGTAGGCGAAAAACTTGAAGCAATCGACGATTTACAGAAGACTATTGGTCAGTTAAATGAAATGTTTGGCCAGAAGGATCATTATGATACAAGATATCAGCTTTGGAATAAGACCATGATAAAGGAATTCGTTGAAAAGCTTAAAAATAAGGGTGTAAATAAGTCTGTTGCCGTGAGAATTCATTGTATGAACGAGGATGATAAGAAAGAATTCTTTGACAAGGCAAGTGTCATTCTTGATAAAAAGGTATTGCGATTTGTAATAAATCAGAATGATATATTGTTGCTGTTCATTAGTACTGACAAATATTTTGTACAGGAAAATATGAAGATTGTACTTAATCCGGGTGTTATGATGGATAGCATAGATGAAGTTCAGTTCGACAAGCTTAATGTGGACGAATATGTTAAAAGCTTAGATAGCGAGGTGTAAAATGGATATTAAGATATTTAGGGAATACCGTTTGAAATTTTATTTAAATGCCAGACATTATATTATTGTCAATAATGTTAAAAGTGATATTCATCCTCATACATGGGAGTTTGCTCTTACGATAATGATTCAGCGTAAGGAGTTTGTAGAATTCAAGCTCTTTGAGGAAAAGGTTAACGAAGTTTTGGATAGATATCAGGATAAGATAATAAATTATATACCACCGTTCGATGTAGTAATGCCAACGTTAGAAAATTTAGTAGATACTCTTGCAAAAAAGTTTTACGTTTCTATTAAAGAGGTTGGTGGAGAACTGGTGCGTATTGAAGGTAGTGAAGGTCCATCCAGAAGCTATATTCTTGATTTGCGAGAAGAAAATGAAGGAATGGATTCAATAGAAGCTTTGGATGAGTTGGAAGATAAATCGGATGATATTTTGTCTAACATAATAGACACGATTTTAGACGATATTATTGAATAGGAGTGTTTCTTGTGACGAAAAAAACAGATAGTGGAATATCAAGTATTTTGATGCCAATTTTATATGGAATACTGGCGATAGTTATTGCTATGCTGGTGTGCTGGAGCGGACAGTATCCATATGGTTCAGAAACAATGAACCATATATATTGGGGAGATGTGGTATACAGCTCTCTTAAAGAAGGAAATATGTTTGTTCTGTATGACCCTACCTGGTACAATGGTATCGAGTTTTTTAGGTATGTGTCGCCCCTGCCTGCGTATTTTATGGCTATGTGTCAGGCACTTGCAGGTGGAGACCCCCTTGACGGATATTTGGTATTTGTAGGCTTGGTGTTTTTTATTAGCGCATTAAGCTGGTTCTTTATCGGGAAAAAACGTGGAAGAACAGTATTGGGCGCATTTCTGGGATTGATTTGGTTCTTTATGCCTAATAATCTTTTTGTAATGTTCTCAGAAGGTGACTTAGGTCACGGGCTTTGTATGGTTATTGTGCCGTTTTTGGTAAGTGGTGTTTACGATTATCTTGGTGATGGAAAATGGACAAGACTGATAAAGATAATGGTTGCATTTGCGGGAATTGCATTGTGTGACCTTGATTATATGGTCATGTTTGGTATTGGAATAATACTGTTTATGCTGATTTATGCATGTATGTATGGTAAATGGATGCGTTTTTTGCAGATTGTCATAGCAATGGTGTTATCGGTTCTGGTACTTGGTATATGGTCTGTTTCGGCGACAATGGTAGGTATGGGGACAGCTAACGTGGAAAATATGCAGCATTATTTCCAAAGTATTATTAAGACTCTTAACCCTGTGGAAAGAATTAATTCGGCAAACAGGTATTATTATTTTGGCCTTGCGGCATTTATTTTGTCTGTATTTGGTCTTGCGTGTGGTAAGAAAAAGACAGCGCCTGGATTTTTGGTGTCCATTGTATTACTGATTACAACGGCCGCATCAATGTACTATATTTTTTCAATCATTCCGGGCAAGGAATATCTTATGATGTGTCAGTACATATCCCTTGCATTATGCTTTGCTTTGTATGCATTTTTAAAGTGGGATTCATTGAAAAAGGGCATTGTGGTAATTGTATGCATCCTGTTGGCTGTTGATATTGTGCCATCTCTTGAGCTTGTGTATGGAACACTTAGTGGCGTTTCGGTAGAAGAAAGGTTTGGTGACCAGAATGAAACAACCATGATTGCCAAAGCAAAGGAAGTGTGCCAACAAAGAATGGCATTGCTGGATGGAAGTGAATTGGAGTCTATGGGCGCATATCTTGTGTCAGGATATGATAATGGCAAGCTTGCTTCTTTAGGTGGCGATTGGTCATTTGCAGCGACCAGTAGCAATATTTCACAGGTAAACAGAGCACTTGCAAACGGCTTTTACGTGTACTTATTTGATAGATGTAAGGAGCTTGGCAATGATACTGTTCTTATAAAGGTGTCGCAGCTTAATACAGCATCGGTGCCGGAAGAACTGATTGATAGTGCAGCTGCAACAGTTGGATATGAAATGATTGCTTCAAGTGAATTTTATAGATTGTACGATATGGATGTTGAAGGAAATTGGGGCGTTGTGTCAGATTATCCGGCCATAGGAATTGGAACGGGTTCGTACATTATTTCCCTTGGTTTTCCTGCTGTTGAGGAAACAACATCACCTAACCTGAATGATTATACATTTGAGGAATTATCCCAGTACAAGCTTATATATTTGTCGGGTTTTACATATGAGGACAAGCAGGAGGCAGAGGAGCTAATCATACGATTAAGTGAAGCCGGTGTAAGAATTGTAATTATGGCTGATGGTATTCCGGAGGATAGTTCTTCTCATACAAATGACTTTTTGGGAGTGATTTGCAATGATATATCATTTTCAAATGGTTATCCGTTATTAGATACCAAGCTTGGACTTTTGGACTGTGATTTCTTCCCTGCGGGAAACGAGGAGTGGAGGACAGTGTATGTAAACGGACTTGATGAGGTATGGGGAACTGTTAAGGAAAATGAAATGGAGTTGGATTTTTACGGAACAGTTAAAAATGACAATATTATTGTGGTAGGTCTGAATCTTACATATTATTACTCAATAACTCAGGATGAGGGCGTGGGCGAATTGTTAAGCGATATTACAGGAATTGGAATAGGAGTCCTGCCTGATAGGGAGATCGTTCCGTTACAGGTTGAATTCGACTATACTTCAGTTATAATCACTTCGCAGAATAATAATGTCAATACTACCTTAGCTTATCACGATATGTTTAATGGTAAGCTGAATTTTACAACAGAGAATAATCTTTTGTATGTAAATGCAGGAACAACAAAAATTAGCTTTTCCTATCCGTACCTTCTTGCGGGCGTCATAGTTACGGTAATAGCCAGTGGGATTACAGCAGCCTTCTTATGGTGGGTAAGGAATAGGGAAAAGGCCGATGAAAAAGAAAATAAAGAGAAAATGGATAATAAGGAATAATGATTGAAAAAATGTTAATACTTCTTATGTAAAAAAATATTTTGGAGGAGTATTATGCAGTTATCAGAAAAAGAATTGTCTTCTATTAAGGATTTGTTGAGTGAAGAGGATTTACTTGTGAAGAAGTTTCAGATGCTTGCAGAGCATGCAGATACTGAAGAATTACGAAGCAAGATGATGAGTATTTCAAATAAGCATCAGGGTCATTTTAACGAATTATATTCAAAATTATCATAGGAGGCGAAGATTATGACAGGAGTTTATACAGAAAAAGAAATTTTAGGTGATGCCCTTGCAACGCAGAAATCAGCTACAGCTAATTTCAATACAAGTGCCAATGAGTGTGTTCATGAAGATTTGAGACAGACAATGTTACACATTTTAAAGCAGGAGCATGAAATTCAGCAGGATGTTTTTAATATGATGCATGAAAAGGGGTATTACCCAACACCGGCAGCAGAACAGCAGAAGGTTCAGGAAGCAAAGCAGCAGTTTTGCCAGTGTGTGAAATAATGAAGATAATCCCGGGCGAACAGTCGCCTGGGGTTAAAAATACATAAAAGTCCAGCGGTGAGATGTCAAGTGAAATAAAATAAAAAATCTTTTTATTTTTGATATATTTCACGAAAACAAAAAACGACCACCTAAGCCCTGTCGACCAAATTTTCAAAAAATGAGCAGGGCGTAGCTCATCA
>CAYWDL010000035.1:0-12496 GCA_964457015.1 uncultured Roseburia sp.
GCTTGTGGGCGAATATGTTTATATGAACATTTTAAATAATGCCAAGAAGTATGTATACTTCTACACACCATATCTAATTATAGATTATGAGCTTAGAACAGCTCTTGTAATGGCAGCCAAGCGTGGCGTGGATGTTCGTCTTGTGTTGCCGGGTGTACCTGATAAGAAGGCAGTTTATGCCCTGACACAGTCATATTATCCGGATTTGATTGAAAATGGCGTAAAGATATATCAGTATAAGAGAGGTTTCATACATTCGAAGTGTTGCCTGTCAGATGATGAGATAGCAACAGTCGGTACAATTAATCTGGATTACAGAAGCCTGTATCACCACTTTGAAAATGGAATTTACTTCTACAAGTCTTCAATATGCAAGACCTTGAAGGAGGATATGGAGAATACATTTGAGGAATGCGAGTTTATCACAAAGGAATGGTGTAAGGATAAGGTGCTTAGGTACAGGATATTCTGGCCGATATTGAAGCTGTTGTCGCCGATGGTGTAGATAATAGCTTGAAGGAAAAGTAATAATAAATATTATACAATTACAATTTATAATAATATGGCGTTGGGTCAAATCATTATTAACTTAATGGATTTGACCCATTTTTAGATAGTTTATGTATATATTGTAGGCATTTTGAAGTGCTTTGGGTCGCAGACACTTATTAGAAAGCTTGCGTGACCCAAATTCTAGGAAATTGTGGGTCACAGAGTAACAAACAATGCTCCTGCGACCCAAAGCACATGTTTGAGGCTAATATCTTCAAAATATTTATTGTGCGTTGGGTCAATTTGTGGCTCAAAAGCTAAGTCTGCTCCAAAATGACAATTTTGTAACTCATAAAGAAACATATTGTAAAATAATATCAAATAGTGTAGAATTATTTTGGTTGTCAAACAATAAGATGAAGTGGAGGATGATTTGAAAATGTCATTAGAAGTAAAAAACTTAGTGAAAAAGTATGGTGAAAAGACAGTTGTTAATGACTTGAGCTTTTCAATCAAAGAGCCAGGGGTATACGCGCTTCTTGGTACCAACGGTGCAGGTAAAACAACTACACTCAGAATGATACTTGGAATGCTTGCAAATGATGGTGGTGAAGTGCTTTGGAATGGTAAAAAGCTTGACCCTACAAGTGTTAATGTGGGATACCTTGCTGAGGAAAGAGGTCTGTATCCTAAGTTTACACTTATGGATCAGTTGTTATATTTTGCAAGTCTGAAGGATGTTCCAAAAAAGACTGCAAAGGAAAGAATTAAGTATTGGGCAGAAAGACTGGAGGTTGAGGAATATCTTTATCCGCAGCCTGTGGTAAAGGGCAAGAAGGCTAAGGAGCATTCGGCAGACCAGTTATCTAAGGGTAATCAGCAGAAGATTCAGCTTATGGCAGCTCTTATATCTGACCCTGAGCTTATTATATTAGATGAGCCACTCAGTGGTCTTGACCCGGTAAATACTGACCTTTTTAAGAGTATTATTAGGGAGCTTATTGCTGCTAAGAAGTATCTTATTATGTCAAGCCATCAGATGCCTACAATCGAAGAATTCTGTAAGGATATCACTATCCTTAAGAAGGGAAATATTGTGTTGCAGGGTGATTTGAATGAGATTAAGAAGTCTTATGGACGTGTTAACTTGAATGTTAAATGCGAGGAGAATATCGAGAATGTTATCGAGACAATGGGCCTTGAGGTGGTGAATAAGACTCCTGACGGATATCAGCTTAAGGTAACAGGTGAGGCACAGGGAAGTGAGTTTTTAAAGAAGCTTCTTGAAGCTAATAAGACAGTTATTAAGTATGAGCTTAGAGAGCCATCACTTCACGAAATATTTGTAGAAAAGGCAGGAGAGTCAGATGAAGAATAGCGGATTTATGAAGGTATTCAGGTTCTCATATGTTCAGGATATGAAGTCTAAGTCTACCAAAATAACACTTGCGATATTTGTGGTAGTGGCATTGCTTTTCTTCCCTGTAAAAACAATTATTTCAGGTGGCCTTGATGATGAGACGGAGGATACAAAGACACAGCTTGAAACAGTATATGTTA
The DNA here is from genome assembly GCA_964457015.1 of uncultured Roseburia sp. Taxonomy (GTDB): domain Bacteria; phylum Bacillota; class Clostridia; order Lachnospirales; family Lachnospiraceae; genus SVEL01. The sequence continues at coordinate 2,053 of CAYWDL010000035.1, forward strand.
ATACTGACAATGAGCTGTTATACAACAATTTAGTTACAGTTGTAAATAGTGAGCTTGAGAAGGAAGCTACATTTACTATGATTGGTGAAAATGAATATGAAGACACTATCAAGAAGCTGAGGGATGAAGAGTGCAACGACATTTATCTTGAGGTGGCATTTGACGAGGATGAGACTTCAGATAGCTTTGGCATTTCATATAAGCTTGTATATGGTAATGGCGAGGATGCTGAAGATAAGGCCGATACCCTTGACAGTATTCTTATGGATAATAGTAAGGATGTGGTTATTGCCTATTATGGGATAACGGAGGATGTTGCAAAGACACTGGTTCCAAGTCAGTACGAAACAAGAATCTATGACGCAGAAGGCAATGAGGTGATAGATGATAGTGGCTTAAATGAGGCTGAGTATTGGTTTACATATGGCTTTATTATGGTCTTAATTATGATGACTTCATTTATCGGTTCAATGACAGCGGATGGTATTGTTGGCGAAAAGGCAAACAGAGTTATAGAGTACGTTATGATTACATTAAAGCCGATGGATTTGATTATTGGTAAGGTTATGTCAAGTCTGGCGATGGTGTTTACAATAGTTGGTTCAACACTAGTATCATTGGGAGTATCCACATTTATTAATACAGCCATTGATTCGGATGCTAAAAACATATTCCAGATGATAAATGGATTTGTGGCCGATGGTGTATTAAAGGACGTAAATGTATTAAGTGTAATTCTTGTGATTCTTGTTATTTTTGCAGGAAGCTATTTCTACTCAATATTAGGTGCTTTATCAGGTGGTATGGTTAGCAAGGTTGAGGAGATGGCCGAGGGCCTTAAGATTTATATGGTACTTTTTATGATAGGCGCATATATGGCAATGTTTATGGCTGTCTCAGCCAATACAGCAGGCTCTGGCTGGGGTCCTTTTTCATATGTGGTATATTTACTTCCTAATTCATCACTGTTTATAATACCAGCATATCTGTTGATTGGAAAGGTTCAGGTATGGATTGCCATTGTAGCCATAATTATAGTGGTTGTGGCGGCAGCGCTGCTTACAGCCTTGGCTTCAAGAATTTTTGGACAGATGCTTTATCACAATGGTTCTCCACTTAAGCTTAAGGATATATTTGCAATGGCAAAGGAGGAGAAGAAAAATGAAAAATAGAGGTGGAATGTTTACAGGCTGGAAGCAGGTGTTTAAGTTTACTGCAACCCAGAATATGAAGAGCTCAGGCTTTAAGGTGTCTACTATAGGTATCACAGTGATTTTGTTTGCAATATTTTTTGCGATGAACTGCATAATGGCAAACTCTCAGCTTGAGGATAGCAAAAAGGATGCAGATGCAGTAATGGACCTTGAGGACACAAGCATAAAGACAATCTACTATATGAGCGATGATGAATATAGTAAACAGGTTATAGAGACTACCATTGCAAGTATAAAGGACGCGGTGGAAATAGGATTTGAGGAGGCCTCAGGTGATGTTAAGGAAGATAAGCTTTCGACTGAAAAAGGAAGCTTAGTAATGGTTTCTTATACAGAGGAAGAGGTTGTAAGGTTTGATTTTAACATCAGTAAAGAAGCAGAGGTATCAGAGGGGGATGTTGATACATTTGCCATGCAGTTTACAGCAATTGTGAATAACATTAAGTACTCTATGGCCGGATTGTCGCAGATTCAGATTGCTATGATTAATTCAAGCGAATATGTGTATTCTGAAATAGTGGATGTTGATGATATTGATGAGGAAACAGATATAGGACTTATGGTTGCTGAAATGGTAGTGCCAATGGTGTATACATTGGTATTTTACCTTATGGTAATTATGTATACTCAATCTATTCAGAAGCTTGTTGTGTCTGAAAAGACATCAAAGCTTATGGAAACTCTTTTGACATCTGTTAAGCCATATGCGGTTATTACCGGAAAGGTACTTGCTATGGCGGTAATAGGTATCGGACAGACTTTACTGTGGATTGCAGGAGGTGTCCTTGGATATATTGTAGGTGATAAGGTTGCCGTTGGAATTTACTCGGAGTATAGCAATGTAATAGGTGAAATTATCGACCTTATGAAGACTGATTCTGAAATCGCATTTGCACCCGCAGGAATCATAATGGCACTTATATGTATAGTGCTTGGTTATCTGGTGTATTGTACCTTGGGAGGTTTGTCAGGTGCAGTCGTAAGTAAGATTGAAGATATGTCAGGTGCACAGATGATATTTATGATACCTATAATGATAGGCTTCTTTGCATCATACCTTGCGCCGGTGATGGCTGAAAGTGAGGCGTTATATACAGCTTTCAGACTTATTCCTATTATATCGCCGTTTATGATGCCGGCAGAGCTTCTTATCGGCAAGGCGGCTATGTGGGAAGGTATTGCTTCTATTGGAATACTTTTTGTTACATGCTTTGTGCTGGTGCTTGTTACAGGCAAAATATATAAAAATAAGGTATTTAACAGAGGTTGATTAAGTAAAGAATTGGTAAAAAAATCAAAAAATGTTAATAGAAGGCTTGTAATTTTTATGTAAATGTTATAATATAAAATTGATAGATAGTTCACACATTTGTATGAAATGGAGATGATTATATGGCATTTTACTTTGGTGGTTGGTCATCAGATTCTATTGGCACATTATTTTCATCGCTTGGTTCGACAAGTAACTCGACTACCAGCCTGTTAGGTGATTACTATAGCATTAAGAATGGTAGCTATAAGAAGCTTTTAACTGCTTACTACTCATTGGATACGGAAGATAGTACCGGCAAGACCACATCTTCAAGCAGTAGTGATACTCTTTCGAAGATTTTGAATCAGAATAAGAGTACATCCACAGCTAAGGATAGTGCTGATGTGTTAGTAGAGATAGAAGAGGCTTCAAACAGTCTTAAAGAATCAGCGAACAAGCTGCTTAAGAAAAGCGACGCAGAATCTGTATACAACACAGACAATTTATATAACAACGTAAAAGCATTTGTAGACAGTTACAACGGGGTAATTGATGCTGCAAAAGATACCAATACAAGTTCAATTTCAAAGAATTTGAGTAGTATGATTAATCAGACCAAGAGCAATCAGAATATGTTAGCTAACATAGGTATTGAGATTGGCGAGGATAATAAGCTTACACTTAACAAGGAGAAGCTTATGAGTGCTGATGTAGACACAGTTAAGTCTATGTTGGGAACTGCAGGATCATACGGATACAGAGTATCAGCCAGTGCCTCAATGATTAACTTTAATGCAGAATACGAGGCTTCTAGAGCGAATACATATACAGCTAGTGGTACATATTCCAATAATTATAACACCGGTAGTTTGTATGACACATTGTTCTAAATGAGATTGAAAGGGTTTTGGATTTTAATTCAAGGCCCTTTAAATATTTTAAAGGGAGTAAAATAATTTAAGAAAAGAGGTAAAAAAAGATGATTTTGATTCTTGATGATGACAAAAAGGGTTCGGAGGTTGAGAGCTATGCGCTTACTAATGCAGGCTATGAGGTTGTGTTGGTTGGTGACGAAAGGGAGCTGTTTGAGCGTATAGATAAAAAGGAGCCACAGCTTATTATACTTGATGTTATGGGCAAAGAGAAAAGAGGCTTCGATATTCTGAGAAGAATTCGCAGTAACAGTAGAACGAGTCTCACTCCGGTAATGTTTGTGTCTTCAGATGACAATGAGTTTGACAGAGTGAAGGGGCTGGATGCAGGCGCAGATGAATTTTTGACCAAGCCTTTTGGAATATTGGAATTTATTTCCAGAGTGAATGCGCTTCTTAGAAGGATAAATAATATTGCAAAGCAGAATAATTCTGTTCTGACATATGAGAAAATCTGTATAAATGAGAGCAGCAGAGAGGTTATGGTTGATGATAAGGTATGTCCGCTGACCTATAAGGAATATGAGCTTCTTAAGTATATGGTTACTAATAAGGGCATAGTGTTATCAAGAGAAAAAATGGTAGAGAATGTCTGGGGATTTGACTTTCAGGGAGAGTCAAGAACCGTTGATATGCATATAAAAAGTTTAAGACATAAGCTTGGAGACGTTGGTACATATATTAAAACTGTGCGTAATGTAGGCTACAAGCTGTGTTCGTGAGGTTTAGATGGAAAAGTTATACGATATGAAGGAAGAGCCTGAAAAGTTAATACTTGTAGGAGTTTGTACCGGCGATGAGGAAGAAACCTACGAATCCTTGGATGAGTTGGAGGAGCTGGTGGCAACAGCCGGCGGTATTACATTGGCTAAGATAGTTCAAAACAGAGAAAAGATTCATAATGTTACCTATGTGGGAAAGGGTAAGATGGAGGAAATCAGGGAGGCTGTAGTTAATATGGAGGCGACAGGCATAGTATGTGATGATGAGCTGTCGCCTGTACAGATAAAAAATCTTGAGGATGCTCTTGAGGTTAAGATAATGGACAGAACTCTTGTGATTCTTGATATATTTGCAAAGAGGGCAAAAACCTCTGAAGGTAAGATTCAGGTTGAGCTTGCACAGCTGAAATATCGTTCTTCAAGGCTTGTAGGTCTTAGAAGCTCGTTATCAAGGCTGGGTGGTGGTATTGGTACCAGAGGCCCTGGTGAGAAGAAGCTGGAAATCGACAGACGTCTCATTAATGACAGAATTGCAGCTCTTCGTAGAGAAGTAAATGAGATGGAGTCCCAGAGAGATTTTGCAAGAACCCAGAGAAGTAAGAATCCTGTGTTTACTGTTGCCATTGTTGGATACACCAATGCAGGTAAATCTACATTGTTAAATACATTAACTGATGCAAATGTATTATCAGAGGATAAGCTTTTTGCAACTCTTGACCCTGTGACAAGAAGCTATAAGCTTGCAAGTGGGCAGGAGGTTTTGTTTACCGATACGGTAGGATTTATACGAAAGCTTCCCCATAATCTTATTGATGCATTCAGGTCAACCCTTGAGGAGGCAAAGTATGCGGATGTTATACTTCATGTAGCAGATACGTCCAATCCGCATCTTGATTCTCATATTGATATAGTATATAAGACCCTGAAGGATTTGGGTGCTGTTGACAAGCCGATTATTACATTGTTTAATAAGATGGATAAGTTTCAGGGCGATAAATCTCTTCTTAAGGATGAGAAGGCTGACTATGTCATCTATGGCTCAGTTCGTAATGAAGAAGGTCTTGATGAGCTTGAGAATGCCATTGAGGATGTGATTAACAAGCAGAATATTTATGTGGAAAAGATTATTGGATATAATGATGCCGGGAAGATTCAGCTGATTAGAAAGTATGGTCAGTTGTTAAGTGAGGAATATGTGGCTGAAGGAATAGCTGTTAAGGCTTATGTGCCACAGGAGATCTTTGGAAAAATATAGTGAAAATGCGGATTGCTGATATGTTTATAAATTATTTATAAACATATCAGCAATTTTTAATTCTTTTTTTCGTAATCGATTAAGTTCCTTATTTTATTAAAAAAATTGCGCAAATGTCTGTAAGTTTGGGTATTGACATAAGTACTTTATTGTGATAAATTGTCGAACGTTGATGTAAACTAAATTATTGAGTTGGAAAATGAGAGGATTACAATGGTATTTTCTAGTGTAACTTTTTTATTATATTTTCTGCCGATAACATTTGTAGGATATTATGTATTGGCATTTTCTAGAAGGCTACAGAATTTGTGGCTTCTAATATTAAGTTTATTGTTTTACGCATGGGGAGAACCGGTATATGTATTTATTATGCTTGGCTCAATTACAATAAACTGGTTATTAGGTTTAATAATTAAATATATTAAGAATAAGAAAAGTAAAAAGCTTTTTTTGATAGTAGCATGTATTATGAATTTAGGAATATTAGGAATATTTAAATATACAGGCTTCTTTGTTGAAATCGTGAATTCATTTGCAGGAAAGGAATTGCTTGTCAATCCGGAGATTAGATTACCTATAGGTATATCATTTTTTACATTTCAAGCCTTGTCATATGTGATTGATGTATATAATGGTAAAGCAAAGGCTCAAAAAAATATATTGAATATTGGATTATATATCGCCTTTTTCCCACAATTAATTGCCGGACCAATTGTAAAGTACACAACAATTGAAAAACAGATTACAGAGAGAAAGATGAGCTGGAATGGTATTACAGCAGGTGTCTGTAGATTTGCAGAAGGTTTATTGAAGAAGATATTGTTGTCAAATAATCTTGCAATTGTGGCTGACCACATTTTTGAACTGACTAATTATGGAAGTACAGTGGTTGATGTGCCTGTGATGCTTGCATGGCTTGGTGCGTTGGCATATGCATTTCAGCTGTATTATGATTTCAGTGCATATTCAGATATGGCAATTGGTCTTGGTATGATGTTTGGCTTTAATCTTCCTGAAAACTTCAGATATCCATTTGTCAGCAAATCAATCAAGGAGTTTATGGCAAGGTGGCATATTACACTTGCAATGTGGTTTAACCAATATGTGTACAAGCCGCTGGGTGGAACAAGTGGAAATAATCAGGATAAGATGATTAGAAACTTATTTATCGTGTGGTTGCTTACAGGTATATGGCATGGAGCTGCATGGAATTATGTCTGGTGGGGGCTATTCTTTTTTATATTTATTGTATTCGAAAATATTATACAAATAGAAAAAATAGAAGGTCATAACGTACTTAGACATATATATGTGATATTTGTTGTACTTATTGCCATGGTTATATTTAGATGTGAGAATACAGAACAGATGGTTCTATATATGAAGGATTTGTTTGGAATGGCTGGTAATGGCATCTACAGTCCAACTGCAATAATGTTTTTGAAGGAATATGGAATAATATTTGTTGCAGCAATTCTGTTTGCTTTGCCTTTAAGAGAATATCTTGAAGAAAGGGTAGACAATGCAAAAGGCGGAAAAGTCATAAGATGTGTTTATCATATATGTTATGTTGTTGGAATGCTTGCTCTTATAATGTTTAGCATTTCAGTGTTGGCAAAGGGTGGATATAATCCATTTATTTATTTTAACTTTTAAAGGAGAGTGTGACGATGAAGACTAAATTATATAAGAAGTTATTTGCAATCGTATTCATGGTTATGCTCATTGGATTTTCATTGTTAAATATTAAAGCTGAGCATGGTAACATCAGGCATGATATTGAAAAAATAGGAAAGCCTGACAATTTAAAAGAAGTAGGGCAGCTTATGGATCAAATGGATACAATATTAACAGAAAATATTGTAGGCCGATATAAGTGGTATGAACTCTATGGTTCGATATTTAAAGCTTTGGAAAAAAATGAAGAAAATAATTATACATATGTAAGAGATAAAAATGGTTTCTTGTATTCGGGAAATTTCTGGAATACATCAAATGTTGATTCGAGAGAATTGGCATTGCGTGTACGACGACTTTCTGAGAAGGTAAGTGAAAGTGGAACAAAGGTTGTTTGTATAATGTATCCTACAAAGTATAATGAGGCATGGTCCGATGGTTATTATGGAATACCATATAATAATCTTAATGAATATGCAGATTCGGTGTTGCTTGATATGAGACGTTATAATGTGGATTATATCGATTTTAGACAGGTGTTTATTGAAGCAAATATGAGTATGGAGGATATCTTCTATAAAACAGATCATCATTGGACTGTACCAACAGCCTTCTTTTCTACGGGAGTTATTCTTGATTACTTGAAGACGGAATATCAGGATGATTGGGATATGATGGATTATTATAAGGATATCAATAACTATTATGTGGAGACTTATGAGGATATATATCTTGGCTCGCAGGGACGAGAAACCGGTGTTGTTTATGCCGGGTTGGATGATTATACATATATTTATCCAAAGTTTGAGACCTATTATACTTATTCCGGCGGTTATCGTGAAGGAGAAACATTTACAAAGCAGGGTGATACACTTAAAACATTGGTATCAAAGAAATATATTGATTATGACAATGTATATGAAAGAGAAATGAATAACAGCTATATGCAGGGTATTTGCTTGTATGACAGCATTGTAAATGAATTAAATCCAAATGGACATAAGGTGTTATTTATCAGAGATTCATATTCATCTCCGGTAGCTACTTTTATGGCACCTATGTGCAGTGAAATAGATATGATGTGGTCCTTATATGTTACTGAAGAGGATGTGGAGGAAGCCATATCAAAGAAGGATTATGATTATATATTTGTAGCGCTGGCAATTGACAATTTTGTTGATGAAGGTTTTCCGTTTTGCAAGGATACGGATGAAGTAAATGAGAGTGAGGAGTAGTATATGGCAGAACAATTAGATGTAAGTCGAGTTGAAGAAAAGTATGTTATTTCTAAGCTCGAGGCAGACAGATTATTTAACAGGCTAAGGCAGCTGTTACCGGGAGATGATGTAAACGGCTACGAAGCATATACGGTAAGGTCTCTTTATTTTGATTCTTATTATAATGACGATTATTTTGACAAGCTTGCAGGTATAAAGGAACGTAAGAAGATAAGGGTGAGAATATACGACACGTCTTCTGAAGGTGCAAAGCTTGAATTGAAGCAGAAGTCAGGGGATAATCAGCGAAAACAGTCGCTTACAATAACAAGAGAAGAGGCTAAGATGCTCACAAAGGGGAATTGTGAATTCTTATTGGACAAGGAAAATGAGCTTGCAAAGGAAATCTACTATATATTCAAAAAGGAAGTATATCTTCCTAAATGTATAGTGGAGTATAAGCGAAGAGCATTTGCTATTCCAACTAATAATATTCGTATTACATTTGACAGTGAAATCGCTTCTTCGGAAGGAAATTTCGATATCTTTGATCCATCATTAGCGCTTATGTATCCTGTGGAAAGCAGGAACAAGGTGGTGTTGGAAGTAAAGTATAATCACTTTTTATTGAGTTACATAAAGGATGCACTTAAGATGTGCGATGCAACACAGGAATCATATAGTAAATATGTTACTGCAAGAAAATATGGTTTGTAAAGTATAAAGGAGAAAAAGAAAATGAAAGAAGAATTGTACAAATTTGTCGTTAATCAAAGTAAAAGCATGTCAATAGAGGAAATAGCTATTAGTTTTGTGGCAGCAGTTATAATAGGTTTAGTTATTTTCCTTTCATATCGTTTTTCGCACACATCCAGTGTATATAGTGCAAAATTTAACGTGTCACTTATTATGCTTACACTTGTTACAACACTGGTAATGAGCGTTATTGGTAATAATGTTGCATTGTCGCTTGGTATGGTAGGTGCATTGTCAATCGTGCGTTTCCGTACAGCAGTAAAGGACCCTAGAGATACAGCATATATTTTCTGGTGTATCGCATCAGGAATTTGCTGTGGTATTGGTGATTACGTTGTTGCAGGTATCGGCGCAGGTGTTATTTTCCTTGTAATGTTGATTTTAGGAAATGTAAGAAACAATGACAGATATTTACTTGTAGTAAGAGGAACAGAAGGTTCTGGTTTGGTTGAAAATGCTGTATCAAACTATTTTAATGGTAAGGCATTTTTTAGAGTATGTAATGAGGATAGAAATTCTGTAGAATTAATATATGAAGTTTCACAGTCTGCATTAAACTCTTCTAAAAAGAAGAATTCAGATAAGGATATCAAGGCAGTATTGTTTGAAATTAAAGGTGTAGATTCAGTTAATTTAGTATGTCAGAATGATGAAATTACAAGATAGACTTGTAATGATAGAGAGGAAACATGAAAAAGACAGTGGTTACAGCAGTAGTTGTAATAGTTGTATTAGTTGCCTTTTGTGCTATTTTTTCAAAATTGCAGTTTGATGCTGAAATAAATATAAGAGAATATCAGCATGAGGTAAATAAAGAGGCTGATGCAAGTATAGGAGCTACTACTATTGCAGAGGATGGAACCATAAATCCAAATGAGTTTGTTACACATCTTCCATTGGTTATAATTGATACAAATGGTGCTGAAATACCATATATCTATGATTATAATGAGGATATGACGGATAAATTTTACAAGGATGAAAATATAACTAATCCTTGGACTGACATGAAGATTACCGTCATTGAAAATGATGATTATTCCAATGCAGTATTTGATACTCCAACTTTGGAGATGGATGGACTTATAAAGATTCGTGGGGCAAGTTCAAGTACATTTGCGAAAAAGCAGTATGGAATAAAACTATTAGATGAGACTAAAGAGGAAGCGGAGGTGTCAGTTTTGGACATGGAAGCTGACGAGGATTGGGTTTTATCTAACAGTATTTTGGATTCCAGTTGCATAAGAAATTATATAGCGTATAATATAGGTGGTCAGGTATTTCCATATACTCCGGAAGCAAGATTTTGCGAAGTAATAATGAAGAATGGAGATACATATAATTATTGTGGTCTGTATCTTCTTACTGAGACAGTAAAGAAGGCAGAGGGAAGAGTGGATATAGAAGATTTTGATGCCA
>CAYWDL010000036.1:0-12454 GCA_964457015.1 uncultured Roseburia sp.
AATATAAGGTATGTAGCTTTTCATACTGAATAAGCCATTCACAATCAAACCTTATGGCTCCACCCATTGTATCAGCATCTATAATCTATTCCTCTAATTCAGCAGAAAGATTATTTATAAAGCTGTAGTCTCTGCAGTCAAACAATCCTAAATGTAAAGCATTTAAGCCTTTTATTTCACATAAACATTCAGTATTCATTGCTTCATGATTTTCTGCAAGATGAGCATCCAACCACACTCTTGTCGCATACGGCATACCCCTCAGAAATGAAATATCTACTATTTTTTCACCATAGAAGCTAAATATCATTATATCCAATAACATTTATTACGCCATTTTCATACGTTCTGTCTGAAATATCAATAAAACTGCCAAAATCAATCCTTGCTCCCATATGCTTTCTCCTGCCATCAAAACATATCCTCACCCATTTCCGAATTATAATAAGGCACCCCATCCTTTACGCCCATTTCAACCTTCACACCAAAATCCTCATATATGCTCTCGTGATGAAAATCCGTAGGCTCTGTCTTTTTTATCAGCTCCATAAGCTCTTGTGCTGCCTTTTGACTTTCAGCTTCACTATCACCACCGATAGCCGGACCACTGGCACCATAATATATCTCAAGACAGATTTCCTCTCCTGCTTCATTTACACCATCCACAGCCCAACTACACATATCCTCATTATTTTCTGACCAATACTCAGGCTGTCCAAACAAAGTTATAACCTTCCCAATAAAAAGGCTGTGCTTTTCAGCACTTTCAGCAGGATTCATCCCAACAAGCTTTGAGCGTCTCATAGGTAATTTTTGCCAATCTGTTTTTTCATACTTATACATTGTTTTTCCTCCTATTGAATTTTTCTAACAATCTTCGTCACTAGTACATCGGAAATTAAATAAATATACCCTTTTATAATAATATATAACGATAACTCGAATATTTATGCCTATTTGAAGGGTAACACAACCATAATCTCAGTGCAAGCAAATAATCAAAAAAACTCTTAATTTCAATTTTTTTCTTTAAGCCACAAGGCTACTCCATCCTCATTATTACTTTTTATTACTCCAGTGGCTATAGATTTCAACTCCTCTACTGCATTCTCTACAGCATATGCTTCATCTGCCATTTCAAACATATCAATATCATTTTTTCCATCACCAAATACAACCACTTTATCGCAGTTTAACTTGTTCTTTAACTGTCTTATAGCATTAGCTTTCGATGCATTCTTTGGCATAAATTCAAGCCACTGTGACTGTGTATATATGTCAATTTGGTACACAAGATGATACTTTTCCTTATACTTTTCATAGAATGTTTGTAGTTTTTCCTCTTTACATATACAGGTTATGTAAAAAATTTCGCCATCATATAAATCTGCCACATCACTGACATTACGTTCCCTAATATCCCCTTTTCTGGTATCAAGAAACTTCTTCATATCTTCTGAACTCTTTTCTCTAATGAACGAAAACTTTTCTACGTTATCAATAAAAGAATACACAATAGGATATATGTCACTTTCTATCAGTTCTGTAATCACATCTTTTACATCATCTCCAAAGAAATTCTTAATCAAAAATGAACCATCCTCATTGTCAACCACCATAGCTCCGTTATATACAATAAGTGGTATTTTTGCATTCAAACCTTTTGTCACTTTGTGAGAAGTTTGGTATGATCTTGCTGTTGCATAGGAAAAAATCATCCCTTTTTCAACAAGTTCATTTATAGTTTTATTAGTAAAATCCGATGTCCGTTCATCACTTCTAAGTAATGTACCATCCAAATCTGATACATAAAGTATTTTATCTTTTCCATATTTTACTGCTATGTATATTATCGCATTTACGATAACCACAATCAAAACAATGATTTCTACAACAAAAAATAATGCAAACCAGCCAGCTTTTTCCAGATTATCCAATCCACCTTTACCTGGCATTGTTCCTAGTATTATTGTTATAATACTAAAAAAGACAAATGTTATCAGGCTATATATCAAACGTTTCACATTTGTATCCATACGCCACCCTCTCTCTATTTTAAGTTCAAGTTTCTTAACACCATTTCTCTAAAACCATTTTCTACTTCAACACTCTCAAACACTCTTTTTGGTATCACAGAATACACCTGTTTTGATTGAATCAAATAAAAACACTCTTCACTTTCCATAAAATCCACATATGTATTCCATTTCAAATTTGAATTAATGCTATCGGTTTTAAACTGTATTCCTTCGTCTGAAAAAGTTAAATCATACTCTTCTTTAAGTTTCATTATATCATAATTATTTAACCTATATCAACTGATATAATTTATACAAAAACATTAAATCAAACAATTATATACCAAAATCCGGCGTTTTTTCGCTATTTTTTATACAACGCTTTACGAATTATCGACTTGTATACCACTTTTTACATAAAACTGGTATACAATTTGCCAAATATTAAGATTTGTATAAAAACAACTACTATCTCTCACAAAATGGGAACGCCACAAGAGCGCTCCCTACAAACCAGCCACTAGCTAGTTTCTTTATTCAATTAATCAATAGCATAAACAATCTTAGAATCCTGCGCACCGGCGTAATTCTTTGCCCAAGTCATAGCATCGCTTGCACTTCTTGTGGCGTAACCATAATTCGAAGATGGTCTCCAGCTACAAGCTGCTGTTGCAAGACTTGAAACACTGCTTGTAAGTACTGAACCAGAATCAGTAAACGCACCTACACCCTTATCATCTACAACCTTTCCTGAATAGCTGCCTGCATCAAAATAGTTCTTTTCAGAGTAAATATTACAATCTGTGTATGGTGTATAACCTAAGTTAAAGCCATATACATAGTTGTTATAGCAATGGAAATATCCATATCTCATAAGTCCTGGTGCTCTAGTATAAACATTGTAGAAATAATTGTTGCAGATTGTCATATGAGGATAACCTGTATACGTACCTGAACCATCATCTCCCGGATAACCAAGGATTAATCCATACTTATGTCCGCCAAAGTAACAGCCTGTTACTGATACATAATCAGCTGTCAAACCAACATACATATGCTTGTCAACATCATCTGACTGCATTGATGTATGTCCTGTAAATGTACAATGGTCAATCCAGAAGTTAACACCATTTGAAATATACATCTGGATATCATCATTTTCATTTTGATCTGCATCATGGCTAAATGTAATATTCTTAAAGATTACATTTCCTGAGCTGCTTATACATCTAAAATGTACATTGTATAATTCAGCTGAGCCAAACTTACCGATAAATGTCTTATTCTGACCCACAGTAACCTTTGTAAGACTTGATGCTGAAATATCACTACTAATTACTATTGTATATGCTGTTGAGCCTGATGCATAATTCTGTAATTCGCTTAATGAAGTTACATATACAACATCACCTAAAACACCACCTGTAACAGAAGCTTTTTCCTGACTACTCATATTTTTTGAGTAACCTGCGAAGCCTTCTGCACCATATGAATTGAATCTAAAGCACTGTGTTGCAGAGCCTGAATATGAGCTTAACACATAGCTGCTTCCTGATAATGTAAGAGCAAGACTTGTATTTGCATAGTTTACAACCTTATAATTAAGAGCTGTACCATTGCAGTCTGTCTTTACTGAAACGATTTTCCAATACTGTGAACTGCCACTTGGTGACGATGTTGTAACAACACTTGCACCACTTGTAGCACTGTTGCTTGCAGGAGCAAGAACCTGTCCTGTAGCCGCATTAACTATTTTATAATAATCACTACCTGATTTTACAATCTTCCATCTGTTTGCTGTAGAGGTTGTTGAGCTGGATACAACTGATGAACTACTGTCTGTTACATATGCTCCATCACTTGTGCTTACAAATGTCATAAGCTGGTCAGGATATCCATCTGCATCAATCGCTGAGCTTACTGTACTACTTGATGAACTACTTGATGAACTGCTTGATGATGAACTGCTTGATGAATCACCAGTACTTTCAAGTCTCCACTGCTGACCTGTACCGCCCCAGTATGTCCACTGACATACATTAGCTCCGTCTTCTGTTGAAATATTATATACATCTAAACCCTTTTCTTCGCCTGTAAGCTTTGTCAGAATAGCGTATACACCGTCTGATACTTCCTTGAACATAAACTGCTGGCAATCAAGACCATTTGCATCCCATATGCCAATATTTGTTCCATCTGTAGTACCCCAGCCATATACATCCAGATTGTAATCTCCAAGACCGCTCTTAAGAACATAATAACCACTGCCTACGTTGTCTACATACCATTTCTGGCCCTGTACACCTGTACCGGTTCCCTGCTCTACATTAGCACCTGCGTAACCATTGTTATCTGTAACCTGAAGATACTTGTTGCTGTTAATATTCTTTATGTAATACCATCCCTCTTCAATGTAAGCAGCACCAGTAGATGTTGTTGAAGATGATGAGCTGCTGCTTGAAGAACTGCTTGATGAGTCACTGCTAGACGATGGCCATGGTGCTTCCTCAAAGTACCATATCTGATTTGCAGATGACTTGCTTGTATACTGAAGTACGTTTGCCCCACTTGCTGTACTTGCCCCTGATACATCAAGACATTTTGAATGACTGGATACCTCTGTTGTAATCACATATCCATCACCACTTGCTGTAATACCAAAGTTCTGTGGTGAAAGACTGTTGTTTTCCCAAATCTGGATATTTGCTCCATTACTTGTGCTACCATTAGCAACATCAAGTGAAACACCGCCTGTCATATCTGTTGCAGGATGCAAACGATATGTTCCATTAGAATTTTCTTCCAATATCCATCTTTGACCAAGTGAGCCTGTGCCTGTAGCCTGAACTACATTTGCCCCATTACTAGCTGAATCCCCCTCAACTGTAAGATACAGTCCACTATTTTTGTTTTTAATGTAGTAAATGTTTCCAGTTTCCGGTGTAACAGCTGCTGCCTTTACAAAAGCCGGTGAGACACCCCATGTCACCACACCAAGGACCGCTATCATCAGAAATGCAAACATTCTGCGAGTAAATTTTTTCATTTTACTTCTCCTTTTCATAATAATAATTTACTGCTTTTTCAACAACAGAAATACTATAACAGAAAAGTTTTTTCGAAACAATGTACAAATAATTCTAATTTTATTAATATTTTTTGTTGATTTTCAACAAATACATTTTTGTAATTGCTCAAACTATTACGAAAAAAAAGCGAAAAAAGAGACTGTAACCCTTTTCTACAGCCTCTCTTAGTAATTACAATATATTTATTTATTTGATACATGAACATCCAACTGATTAAATGGAATCTCGATACCCTTTTCAGTAAATGTCTTCTTAATAGTTTCATTAATTCTAAAATATGTTGTCCAATAATCACCTGATTTAACCCATACTCTCATACCAACAGTTACCTGGCTGGCATCAAGAGATTGGATAAACGTAAAGATTTCCTTATCCTTAAGAACATCTGCGTCAGCCTTTGCAATAGCCTCCATTGTTGCTTTAGCAAGGTCAATGTCAGATGCATAAGAAATACCAACAGCAAAGTCCACTCTTCTTGTATCAAATGCAGATGCATTAGTAATAGCAGAATTCGACAATCCACCATTTGGAATTGTAATACGCTTATTATCACCTGTTATAAGTATTGTGTAGAATAAATCAATTCTTTCAACTACACCTTCCTTGCCTGAACCATTGTCTACGATATAATCGCCTACCCTAAATGGCTTAAGCAAAAGAATTAACACCCCACCTGCAAAATTCGATAAGCTTCCCTGTAATGCAAGACCAACTGCCACACCAGCTGTGCTTAAAATCGCGATAAACGATGTTGTTTCAATACCAACCTTACCACACACAACAATTACAAGTACAACATACAACAATGCTTTAGTCAACGATTCCAAAAATCTCTTAACACTTATCTCTACATTTGATTTTGTAAGAATCTTATTTAACAGCTTCATCGCAAAATTGATAATGTACTTTCCTACAAAAAAGATTATAATTGCTGTGATAACATTAATACCAAAATTAATGAACATCTGCACATAAACATTTTCAAAAAAATCCATTACTTTTTACCTCTTTCTTTAGTTACTTTCTTCTTGCTGACAACATCCTTAATCTTTGTCATCTGCGCTTCTTCAATTTCCTTGTTTGCCTTATTAATCTTTTTCTCCAACTCATCTGCCACCTTTGATTTGGCAGGCTTCTTTGGCTCAGTCGGTCCCATATACTTAAACACAGCTATTGACAAGCCAGGAAGATTGAATGTTATAGAATCATCCTTGCCATCACATTCCTCCGCCTTTGATGTCTTAACTCTTGGATTCACAAAACCGCTTCCACCAAACTTTTCACTATCGCTATTCAATATCTCTTTGTACTTTCCTGGGAAAGGTACCCCCACTTTTCTATTATTATACGCAACTGTATCAAAGTTACATACAACCAGCAATGTGTCCTTCTTATCGCCGCTTTCTCGTATAAATGATACGATACTCTCTTCGGCTGACATACAGTTAATCCATGTAAAGCCTTCAACTTCATCATCCAATGCATATAATGCCTTTTCAGATGCATAAAGCTTATTTAATTCCTTAACAAACTCAGCTACATTTGCATGCTTTGAATCCTTTAAGCTATCCCAATCAAGCTGTCTGTCCTCACTCCATTCCCTATAGCAAGCAAATTCCTGACCCATAAACAACAGCTTTTTGCCCGGATGAGTCATCATATAACCATAAGCCAGTCTAAGATTAGCAAATCTTTGTGCCTCATTCTGTCCCGGCATCTTGCCAATCATAGAGCCCTTTCCATGAACAACCTCATCATGAGAGAACACAAGAATAAAGTTTTCACTATATGCATAAATCATACTGAATGTAAGCTGATTGTAATTATTCTTTCTAAAGTACGGATCACATTTCATATAACCAAGGAAGTCATTCATCCAACCCATATTCCACTTAAAATCAAATCCAAGTCCATCATTCTCAACATCACCTGTTATCATTGGCCAAGCTGTTGATTCTTCCGCTATAAGTAGAGCTCCCTTGCACTGTCTCTTAAACTGTGAATTCAAATGCTTAAAGAATTCAATAGCTTCAAGGTTCTCCTTGCCACCATACATATTGGCAACCCATTCACCATCATTCTTACCATAATCAAGATACAGCATAGATGCAACCGCATCCATTCTAATACCATCTGCATGATATTTTTTAACCCAGAACATTGCATTTGCAATAAGGAAATTGCTAACCTCCGGTCTGCCATAATTGTAAATCAATGTTCCCCAATGAGGATGCGAGCCCTGTCTTGGGTCTGCATGCTCATAAAGGCTTGTACCATCAAACTGAGCAAGTCCAAACAAATCTCTTGGAAAATGTGCAGGTACCCAGTCTAGAATAACGCCAATTCCTTCCTTATGCATATAATCCATAAAATACATAAAGTCAGAAGGATTACCATATCTTGATGTAGGGGCATAATATCCTGTTACCTGATAGCCCCATGAACCGTCAAATGGATGCTCCATTATAGGCATAAGTTCAATATGTGTGTAGCCCATGCTCTTAACATATTCTGCAACCATTGGTGCTAATTCCTTGTAATTATAAAAAAGCTCCCTTTGATCACAATCATTATCTTCTGTAACCGGTTTTTTCCAAGAACCTAAATGCAACTCATATATTGACATCGGCTCCTTACCGAATTTCTTCTTTTCTCTTTCCTTCATCCACTTATCATCAGTCCACTTGTAGTCCAAGCTATCCCACAAAACTGATGCTGTATCAGGTCTCTTTTGAGCATAAAATGCATATGGGTCTGCCTTTAATACATTGCCACCTGCATACTGCTGCACCTCGTACTTATACAAATCCCCTTCCTTAACTTCAGGAATAAACAAAGCATAAACACCGGTATCACCTACTCGTTCCATAATATGTCTTCTTCCATCCCAAAGATTGAAATCACCAACAACACTTACTCTTCCTGCCATTGGTGCCCACACTGCAAATGTATAACCTTCAACACCTTCTTTAACAGCCTTATGTGCTCCAAGATATTCATAAATCTCGTAATTGATACCACTATTAAACTTCTTAAGCTGCTTTTCCGGAATATCATGAGAAAATTGGTATGCATCATAATATCTTGACTTTCCGCCATTCTCATATTCTGCTTCAATCTCATACAACTCATACTCCTTTTTGGGAATGTAAGCAGCAAAAAAGCAATCATCTACTTCTTCAAGCTTACACTCTTCGCCACTGTTAAATACAACCTTGGCGGATATTGCATCCGGAATAAATGTCTGCACCAAAAGACCGCCCTTTACCTTCTTAGGGCCTAAAACACTTTTAGGATTATCTATGTCAGCATAAATAACCCCTTCAATATTTCTCCAATCCAACAATTTATATATACTCTTTCTCAAAAAACATACCTCCTTGTCACGTTCAATCATTACAACAATTATAACACATTTTAGATATATCTACTACTATTTTTTTAATTTTCCAATCACTGACATAATAATAAAAACAATAAGATTCACAACAACAATACTTGCTCCTGTTGGAATGCTGAACATATATGAGCATACCATGCCCACAAAAAAGCTTACGAATGATATAACCACCGAACCCACCATAACACACTTAAATCTCTTAAATACCATAAGAGATGACAGTGCCGGGAATATGATTAAGCTTGAAATAAGAAGTGTGCCCATTATTCTCATGCCAATAACAACGGTAAGTGCTGTAAGCACCGATAAAACCGTCTTGTACAGCTGCACTCTTACACCTGTTGCCGCCGCAAAATTCTCATCAAATGTAATGGCAAATATGTAGTGATAAAAGAACAAAAATGCCACCGCTATGATTATTCCTAACACAATACAAATCCACATATCTTCATTGCTTATGGCAAGAATACTACCAAACATATAGCTGTTCAAATCAATGCTTGTGCCTGTAACCAGCGAATTCATAATAATACCAATGGCAAGGAAGCTGCTTGAGCTTAAGGCAATGGCAGCATCACCATTTATCTTACTATTATCACTTATTCTTAGCATTAAAAATGCAGCGATAATTGTCACTGGAATGGCAACCTTAATAGGCGCAAATCCAAATGCTAATCCAATAGCCATTGCACCAAAGGATACATGTGACAATCCATCACCTATCATGGAATATTTTTTCAAAACAAGTATGACACCCAAAAGCGACGCACACACCGCAACTATCATACCCACAATCATACCCCTTACCAAAAACGAGTATGAAAACATCTGCTGTAAAGTTTCTATAATATACATATTTCTAACACCTTAATCCTATTTTGCTTTATGAATTCTTTCCTTATTCGTATGCTCACTACCACAGCTACACATATGATATCCTTCATGCTTCATATAATCTTCTTTTGTTCCAAAAAAATATTTTGAACTATCTCTATACAAGTGCAAGATTTTATTAGAATAGTTAAGGGCATTCTGTATATCGTGAGTAATCATTATAATGGTTATGCCCATCTTCTTATTAAGATTATTGATAATCTCATAAAATTCCAAAATAGCCACAGGATCAAGACCTGTAACAGGTTCATCCAAAAACAACACCTTATCAGTGGCACACAAGGCTCTTGCAAGCATAGCTCTCTGTTTCTGCCCACCTGATAAATCTCTAAATGTTTTATCAGCAAACTCATCCACACCTAAAAGCTCCATATATTCCCTTGCCGTTTTCTTAAGCCTCTTAGAATAAAATGGCCAAAAGCCTTTAGACGACAGGCAGCCTGATAATACCACTTCTGACACTGATGCAGGAAAATCCTCATGACTTGGATTCTGCTGGGATATATAACCAATATGAGTTCGCTTGCAATCTTCGGCCAATGTAACCTTACCGCCTCTCAAGGGTACAAGTCCCAAAACCGCCTTAATAATCGAGCTTTTACCGGAACCATTTTCTCCCACAATGCTTACATAATCACCAGCCTCAATGCTAAAGCTTACATTATCTATAACCTTTTCCTTTTCATATGAAACTGAAACATTTTCACAAATTATCTGTGCCATATCTATTTCAATCCTTTCTCAAGATTATCTGCATTCTGATTCATCAAATCAACGTATGTTACACCACTTTCAAATTCATCCTTAGATACATTATGACATGAATGTAACAGCAAAGTATTTCCACCAATCTCATCTGCAATCATCTCAGCAACCTTCGGGTCTGCCAACTCCTCATAAAATACCGTATCGGCTCCATGCTCCTTCATACACTCTATAATCTCCACTATGGACTTTGGATTAGCCTCCGACTCATGAGAGCAGGAATCAAATGGTGATACATAGCTTAAATGATACTCATTTACAAAATACAACATTGCAAACTTTCCACCAAAATACAAAGTTTTATCCTCGACTTCCTCCGCGATATTACGCAATCTTTCATCCACTTCAATAATCCTTGCAATATATGCCTCACAATTACTTCTGTAATACTCTTCGTTATCCGGGTCAAGCTTAACTATCTCCTCAAGAATAGTGTTCATCATAATAATGGCATTCTTTGGACTTGTGAAGAAATGAGGATCCACCTCATGTGAATGGCCATGCTCTAAATCAACCTCGTGGCTATGATTATGGTCCGCCTCGCCGGTCTTAAACAGTTCGATTCCTTCTGACACATCCACCACATTCAAAACTTCATTATCTACGCCCTCAAGAATTGTAGCCACCCAAACCTCCATATCATCACCGGTGTACACAAGCATATCTGCATTGTTAATATTAATGATATCCTTTGGAGTAGGCTCATAGCTGTGCGACTCACTTCCCGGTGGTAATAAAAGCTGCACTTCACACTTATCTCCCACGATTTGTCTTGCAAAATCATATTGAGGGAAAAGTGTAGTCATTATTGTAATCTTTTCAGCATCCTGCTGTTTGCTACTGCATGCAAACAGATTCATTGATATTACTAACGTTATAACAATTAAAACACATTTCTTATATCTGTTCATAGTTGATCTCCATATACGAATTTGAAACTCATTTTCAATTTCCAATGTATAATAACATATATTTTATTTCACAGCAAGTTTTTTTCAGACAAATTAGAACAAGCCGACATACTTTGAATATCCGTCCTTCAAAATATGTCGGCTCAACACATTAGTCATCCTCTACACTTCTTACATAATCCATAAAACACAGTCTTACTACTGTCAATCACAAAATCATGCTCAGCCATAACGTGCTCCTTTATCCCATTCATAAGCTTACATCCCACATGAAATAATTCGCCACAATTTTCACACTTAAAATGATAATGCTCATGACATCCCGTACTGCTGTCACCATATTGATAACAAGCGCTACTGCTGCCATCAATGGTAAACCTTCGAATAACATTTTCCTTACAAAGCTTATCCAGATACCTGTATACAGTGGATTTCCCTATAGGATTCTCCTGCTTTGCAAATACTGTTATAATCTCATCAGCCGTAACATGCTTATCCTTATTCTCTACTATATAATCAAGTATTGCTTCTCTCTGCTTTGTCTTATACACATTTGACTTATTTTCCATAAATATCTATATTCCTTATACGCTCATTCTCTTATGACAACTTATGTATAAACAATCCACTTCTAAGCTTTGGTTCAAACCAGGTAGACTTAGGTGGCATTAATCTGCCTGCATCTGCAACTGAAAAAAGCTCTGCAATAGAAGTAGGATACATAGAAAATGCAACCTCCATATCAAGAGCACATCTTCTCTCAAGCTCCTTCAAACCTCTGATTCCGCCGATAAAATCTATTCGCTTATCCACTCTTGGGTCACCAATACCAAGCACAGGTGCAAGTAAATTATCCTGAAGCAATGACACATCAAGTCCTGCCACAGGGTCATCACTTAAAATATGCTCCTTTGCTGTAAGCTTATACCATTCCTTGTCAAGATACATACCAACCTCACCCTTACAATTTGGCTGATATGGATTCGTTCCAAGGCACACAACTTCAAAATCCTTCGAAATTATACCAACAAACTCGTCCTTTGTATTGCCATTTAAATCCTTAACAACTCTGTTATACGGCATAATCATAAGCTCCTCATCAGGAAATAATACAGATAAGAAGAAGTTGAATTCCTCTTCCCCTGTATATCCCGGATTAGCCTCTCTTCTCTTTAAACCAACCTTAACAGCAGATGCTGCTCTGTGGTGACCATCAGCAATATAAATCTCATTAATCTGCTTAAATGCATCTTCTATCATTTTCACATCTGACACATCTGCAATCTTCCATACAACATGCTTAATACCATCTTCTGATGTAAAATCATTGATAGGTGCGCCCTGTTTTGTCTTAGCAACCACCGCTCTTACCACTTC
>CAYWDL010000037.1:0-12286 GCA_964457015.1 uncultured Roseburia sp.
TTAAAGTTCTAAAAATATGTTGACAAATTCCTTCGAGTAAGTTATGATTAACTACGGTTAGCAAGAACTAACTCAAAAAGTGAATAAATCATTGTAACTCCAACATATATGCAAAGAAATACATTAACTGCTGAATGATGTATAAAAGATGCTTTTTCGGGCAAGAATTTGCCCGAGTGGAGTTCACATACAATGGATGACACTTTATTAATAAAAAAGGAGTAGACAGATGAACGAATTAAAGATAGCAAAAGTAATCGGAAGAGAAATTCTTGATTCAAGAGGCAATCCTACAGTTGAAGCAGAGGTCATGCTTGTAAACGGTGTAACTGGTAGAGGAACAGCTCCAAGTGGTGCATCTACAGGTGAATTTGAAGCTTTGGAATTACGTGATGGCGATAAAGGAAGATACTTAGGAAAGGGTGTTACTAAGGCTGTAGAAAACATAAATGGCACTATCAATGAGGTACTTGCAGGTATAGATGCAACAGATATTTACTCGGTAGATAAGGCAATGATTGAAGCTGACGGCACAAGCGATAAGTCAAAGCTTGGCGCAAATGCAATACTTGCTGTATCCATTGCGGCATCAAGAGCTGCAGCAAATGCACTTAATATTCCTTTATATAAATTCTTAGGTGGTATTTCAGGTAATCGTTTGCCTGTGCCTATGATGAATATTTTAAATGGTGGCGCTCACGCAGCGAATACTGTAGATGTTCAGGAATTTATGATTATGCCTGTAGGCGCAGAATCATTTAAAGAAGCATTAAGACAGTGCGCAGAGGTATTCCATAGTCTTGCAGCTCTTCTCAAGTCAAAAGGACTTGCAACAAGTGTTGGTGATGAAGGTGGTTTTGCACCTGACCTTGCAAGCGATGAAGAAGCTATACAGTATATTTTGGAGGCTGTTAAGAATGCGGGATATGAGCCGGGCAAGGATTTCATGATTGCAATCGATGCAGCGTCAAGTGAGTGGAAGAGTGGTACAAAGGGAGAATACATTTTACCAAAGGCTGGAACAAGGTTTACATCAGCTGAGCTTGTAGCTCATTGGAAGGAATTGTGTGAAAAGTATCCTATTATCTCAATTGAAGATGGTTTGGATGAAGAGGACTGGGAAGGCTGGAAGATGTTGACAAAAGAGCTTGGCGGCAAGGTTCAGTTAGTTGGTGACGATTTATTCGTAACAAATACACAGAGACTTTCTAAGGGGATTGCTGAGGGCTGCGGTAACTCAATACTTATTAAGTTAAATCAGATTGGTTCGGTGTCAGAGACACTTGAGGCAATTAAGATGGCTCACAAGGCAGGATATACAGCGATTTCATCCCATCGTTCAGGTGAGACAGAGGATACAACTATTGCTGACTTAGCTGTAGCACTTAATACCTGCCAGATTAAGACAGGCGCACCTTCAAGAAGTGAGAGAGTTGCAAAGTACAATCAGTTACTTCGTATTGAGGAAGAGCTTGGTGGGGCTGCAGTTTATCCAAAGATGTCAGCGTTCAATGTAAAACGTTAAGATTTTAAGTTGAGGGAAAATATATGCCGGTACAGAAAATATTGGAATTTAGACAATCAGCAGATATGGAAGCCACAGTTTCAATGATGGTAGCGATGAATTGTGCGGCACTGATAAAGGGATTGAAGGCTGCCAACATTATAACTGTTACTAAGAAGGAATACAGATATATTAAATATATTCTTCGTAAAACAAGTATTAGCTGCTATCTTTTAAAGCTTAAGGATGAAAAATATATACTTTATTTGTATAGAAAAAAAGCAATTACCTCATATATAAATACAAAGGAAGTAAGAGAATTCTTAAAGGACTATGGCTACCATACGGATAACATTGAGGAAATGTTGAATATATTATCTGAACGTATATTGATGTACTGTGATGGGCAGGTTTCGTTTCCACATGAGATTGGAATCTTTTTGGAATATCCGTTACTTGATGTAAAGGGATTTGTTGAGAACGAGGGGCGTAACTTTAAGTACACCGGGTATTGGAAGGTGTATCATAATGAGCAGAAAACAAAGCGTTTATTCAGATGCTTTGACCAAAAAAGAGAAGAGGCTGTAACAGAAATATTGATGGGGAAAAGTATTGGTGAAATAGCCGTATAAAAAATATGTTCGGAGTAAGGGCTCTGGACATATACATAAAAGAAAGGAAGAATAAGATGATTAATATTATTTATTGGAGTGGAACAGGTAATACAGAAAGTATGGCTCAGTTGTTAGCTCAGGGCGTTACAGAAGCAGGTGGCGAGGCTAACCTTGTAACTGTTGCAGAGGCTACAGTTGATATGGTAAAGGATGCTGAGGTTGTAGCACTTGGCTGCCCTTCTATGGGTGCTGAGGTTCTTGAAGAGGAAGAAATGGAACCATTTATGTGCGAGCTTGACAGCGTAATAGCAGGCAAGAAGATTGCACTTTTCGGTTCATATGGCTGGGGCAATCAGGAATGGATGCGCGATTGGGAAGAAAGAATCGCAAATGACGGAGCAACGGTAGTTGACGGTATGGGTATCACAGTTCTTGGTGAGCCTGATGAGGAGACGGCAGCAGCCCTTAAAAACCTTGGAAAGATGTTAGTTACAAATTAACGAATAACTCTCCTGATTTTATATATTTCTACTAAAAAGTCATCTTCGGATGACTTTTTTAGTTTATATTTGGAATCATTTGTTAATAAATTTATAATATTCTTTTAATCGCAAAATGGATATTTATATGTTATCATAATGCTATCAAACTAAACTTAAGGAGAAGAGTCGATGGGAAAGCTTAACAAGACACAAAAGATTATTATTGCCTCTGGGGCGGTGGCAATTCTCATTGTAATCATTGTTACGGCGATTTTGTTAATGTCACAGAATGGTGATTCCGGTAGCAATGACGAACAGAAGCAGACAGAGGGTGTAAGTCAGAATAATGACAAGGATGACGTAAAAGATAATAATGATAAGGACAACAAAGGTGATAAGGAAACATCTAAGGATTCTAAAGACGAAACAGAGGATGAGACAGATGAAACAGAATCTAAAGATGAGACTACAGATGAAACCTCTAAAAATGAGGGGAATACCGAGAATTCAACTACAGAAAAAGATTCAAATGGCAACCAGAATAATAATGGTGGAACATCTGATACAGGCAACCAAAATAATGGTGGAGGTCAGAACAACAATGGGGGAGGCACAACGGTGAATGTAACAGATTTCGGCGTTGCAAGTCCAAGTGGAACACTCACAGCTTTAGGTGGTACTAGAGTATCAGTGCATGACCCAAGTATTGAGTACGACCCTGCTACCAATAAATGGTATATCTTTGGTTCACATAAGGCATTTGCCCAGTCTGCAAATCTTATGACCTGGTCATATGCAACGGGAAATGGAAGCTCCACTTATAATACAATATTTGCCAAGTCCGGCACATGGGCTGCTAAAGGAGGCGGAAGCTATAGTATTGACGGCAATCTCTGGGCACCGGATGTTATCTACAATAAGGATATGGAAAAATGGTGTATGTATATGAGTGTTAATGGAAACAATTTCTACTCATCAATTGCAATGGCTACAGCAGATAGCATAACCGGACCATATACATATCAGGGAACAGTGGTATATTCAGGATTTTCCAATAGCTCTGATGTATCGGCAACTGATTATAAAAAGGTAACAGGAACGACAGATATTTCAAGATATACATCAGGTGGATGGGGATATTATGGTACAAATGCCATTGACCCATGCGTCCTTTATGACAAGGACGGACAGTTGTGGATGGTTTACGGTTCATGGTTTGGCGGAACATTTATGTTGAAGCTTGACAATGAAACAGGACTTAGAGATTACACATATACATATGCACTTGATACAAATGCTTCGGATGGTACAGCAGCTGACCCGTATTTAGGAAAGAGAATTTCAGGCGGTTACGGCGGAACAGGTGAAGGACCATACATTGTATGGGATGAAGAGGCAGGATACTATTATTTGTATTTGTCATATTGTGGCTTGAATGCTACTGATACATTTTCCGGATATCATATGAGACTCTTCCGTTCAAAGAATATTGAAGGTCCATATACAGATGCGGCGGGACATTACGCTAACAGAACAAGCAGCAGTGATGACCAGAGCGACAACGGTATTAAGATAATGGGTAACTACTATTTCAGCTCTCTTTCTACAACTGCTACCAATGCAAAGAATGGATATATGTCACCGGGACATAATTCAGCAATTGTTGATAATGCCGGAAACAGATATGTTATATACCATACAAGATTCAATGTAGGTCAGGAATGGCATGAGGTAAGAGTTCATCAGCAGTTCTTAAATGAAGACGGATGGCTTGTAACTGCGCCATATGAATATGCAGGAAGCAAGCTGAGTGCTACAGGCTATAGCAATGCTGATATTGTGGGAACATATGAATTTATCAATCACGGCAATGAGCTGCCTTCAGGTGTTGTTGCAGGAATGCTGCAGACAAAGGAAGTTAAATTGAATGCAGATGGCACAATCAGCGGTGATTACACAGGTACATGGTCACAAAAGGCAAACTCACCATACGCTACAATGGTTATCGGTGGTGTAACATACAAGGGTGTATTCTTCAAGCAGTTTGATGAATCATCAACACATAAGGAAACTATGACATTCACACTTATCGGTTCTAACAACCTGGCAATTTGGGGAAGTAAGGTCGATGTGGTGACTGAAACAGGAAAGTTAGTTGGTTCCTATACATTTGAGGATACATCAAATCTTGGAAAGGACAGTACAGGAAGCGTGGGAAATGCAACAGTTTCCGGCTGTGTAAGTGCGACTGATGCCACAAGAGGAAAGGTATTGTCATTTGATGGCTCAAATGATTATGTAACATTGCCATCAGCAGCAACAAAGCACGACGGATATACAGTGATGATGTGGTTTAAGCCAACCGCTGATACTATGTGGACGAGAGTGTTTGACTTTGGTGACAGTGATACAAAGTATATGTTCTTCACTTTGAAGTCTGCATCAAATGCAGTAAGATTTGCACAGACTGTTAACGGAAATACAAGTGAAGCAATTATTGATGGTTCGTCAATTTCAGCAAATACATGGACTCATGTGGCAGTGACCGTAAGCGCATCTAACAAGAAGGCAACTATGTATATTAACGGTAAAAAGGTGGGAACCACAACCCTGACAGCTTATCCAAACAGCTACTCAGGAAACAAGAATTATCTAGGAAGAAGCCAGTTTGACGCTGACCCATATTTCAAGGGTTATATGGATAATGTGTATATATTTGATTATGCATTGTCTGATAGTGAAGTGACATCATATATGAATAAATAAATTTTACAGCAAAGAGGCTGCTACATTGATATGTGGCAGCCTTTTGCGTATAATGGAGAGACGGTAAAGCTTTTCTTTACTCCGTCTTTACCGAATAAGTGTTATAATCCTCCGTGTAAGGAGGAAAAAGGAGAAAAATTGAAGAATATACATAAAATTATAAAATATAGTTTGCTGACTGTTATAATGATGCTTTTATTTTTTGGATTGAGCTTGTGGGTTGATAAGTATTTGAATGAATATGCATTGATACCGGCTTTATTTACGTTGGCGGTGTTTCTTATTACATTGTTGACAGAGGGGTACGCCTATGGAATTATTGCATCCCTTGTGAGTGTAATGCTGTTAAACTTTGCATTTACTTTTCCTTACTTTAAGTTTAATTTCAGTATTCCCGGAAATCTGATATCAGCCATAATAATGCTTGTGATAACGGTTATATCCAGTGCATTGATAGCGAAGGTTAAGCAGCAGGAAAAGGTTAAGGCAGAAACTGAGATGGAGAAGATGCGTGCGAATTTGCTTAGAGCCGTATCTCATGATTTACGAACACCATTGACCACAATCTATGGTTCAAGTCAGGCTATAGTGGAGGGAGCAGACAATTTGACCAAGGAACAGATATGTCAGCTGGCAAATGGTGTAAGGGAGGATTCCCAATGGTTAATGGGAATGGTTGAAAATCTGCTTACAGTAACAAGAATAGATAATAACGGAATGAAGCTTAAAAAGAGTCCTGTGGTTCTTTGGGAGCTGATAGATTCCGTGTTAATAAGGTTTAGAAAAAGATATCCAAATCAGGATATTGAGGTGGATATACCGGAGGATTTTGTAAGTATACCTATGGATGCGGTACTGATTGAACAGGTTATAGTAAATCTGTTGGAGAATGCGGTGTTGCATGCTAAAGGCATGAATTGGCTGGAGCTAAAAGTGTTTACAGTTGGAAATAATGCCATATTTGAAATATCAGATAATGGTCAGGGTATTCCAAAGGAAAAGATTGACAGCATATTTACCGGTTTTTTTGAGAAGAAGGGCGCACCTGTGGATAACAAGAAAAGCAGCATGGGAATAGGATTATCAGTATGTGCATCTATTATTAAAGCGCATGAAGGTAGTATAACCGTGGAGAATAGAAAAGCCGGCGGAAGCTGCTTTAGATTTTCACTTACAATGGAGGAATCGGAGAATGAGTAATAAGCATAAAATTTTATTGATTGAAGATGAGTCGAATATAGCTAATTTTGTGAGAACTATTCTGGAGGCAGAAGAGTATAAGGTAATTGTTGCAGGAAGTGGTAAGGAAGGGAAATCACTTTTTGGCTCACATTGCCCAAAGCTTATAATATTGGATTTGGGCCTTCCGGATATAGATGGCATTGACCTGCTAAAAGCGATAAGAGAGGAAGCAGATGTTCCAATTATCGTGTTATCGGCCAGAACTAACGAAAAGGATAAGATTCAGGCTCTTGATTCCGGAGCTAATGACTATGTGACCAAGCCCTTTGGAACAGGAGAGCTCTTGGCGAGGGTAAGGGCAACAATCAGAAACAGCCGTCATATTGAAGGAGGCGGTAGCGTTTTGAAAAGCAGATTCATCTTGCAGGATTTGGTTATTGATTATGAAGCAAGACAAATATTTATTAAGGGAAATGAAATAAAGCTTACACAGACGGAGTTTAATATAGTTGAACTGCTGTCAGTGCACGCAGGTAAGGTTATGACATATTCGGAAATAGTTAAGAAAATCTGGGGGTATTCAGATTCGGGCAGTATAAAGAAGCTACAGGTTAATATGGCTAACATAAGAAAGAAATTAGGCGAAAAACCTGGGGAAAACAAATATATAGTAAATGAACTTTCGGTTGGATACCGAATGATAAATGCGGAATCTTAGGAGGACAATATGCGATTAACAGATTGGATTGGCTTGCTTGGAGGCTTGGCTCTTTTCCTGTATGGTATGCAGATGATGAGTGCCGGTATGGAAGCGGCAGCCGGAAATAAAATGAAAGAGATACTTAACAGGCTCACCGCAAACAGATTTCTGGGAGTGCTTGTAGGTGCAGTAATTACAGCTATTATACAATCATCATCGGCAACAACGGTAATGGTCGTAGGCTTTGTTAATTCTGGAATGATGACATTGAGACAGGCTGTTTGGATTATCATGGGTGCCAATATTGGTACAACCATCACGGGTCAGCTTATTGCTCTGGATGTAGGAGCTGTGGCGCCATTGGTGGCATTCATTGGTGTTGCTCTGATAGTGTTTGTAAAGAATACAAAGGTACATCATATTGCAAATATTCTGGCAGGTCTTGGTATACTTTTCATAGGTATGGATATGATGAGTGGAGCTATGAAGCCACTGGCTGAATCAGAAAGCTTTGCACAGCTTTTGGTTAAGTTCGAGAATCCTATTTTAGGTATTTTGGCTGGTATGATATTTACAGCAATTATTCAGTCATCATCAGCTTCTATTGGTATTTTACAGGCGTTGGCTGCCAGTGGACTTGTTACTCTTGGGCAGGCTGTTTATGTGTTGTTTGGACAGAACATTGGTACTTGTATTACAGCATTTCTTGCATCTATCGGAACAAGTACAAATGCAAAGAGAACTACCATTATACATATATCCTTCAATGTAATAGGTACCATAATATTTACGACGCTGTGTCTCACGACGCCGCTGGTATCATTTGTTGAAGGCTGGAGTGATACGGTGGATAGTCAGATTGCCAATATGCATACATTCTTTAATGTTACAACATCGTTATTATTAATACCTTTTGGAGGACTTTTGGCTACATTTGCCGAAAAGCTTCTTAAGGACAAAAAAACAAGTGAAGAAGAGACTTCGTTACATTTCATTCAGTATATTAAAAATATCAATGAAGAGCAGCTTGGTGTTTCTGCCATTACGATGGAAGGTACAAAGAATGAGCTTGGAAGAATGTTTGATATGGCAAGGGAAAATGTTCATTCTGCATTTGAGGCTGTTAAGCAAAAGGATATAGAGCTGGAAACCAAGGTGGAGGAAAAAGAGGAATATATTGATTTCCTTAATAAGGAGATACAAAAATATATTTCCAGAGTTATCACCCATGAGAGAACAGAAGAAGGAAGCAGGGTGTTCAACGGATATTATAATATTTGCAGCAACGTTGAAAGAATTGCCGACCATGCAATGAATATTGCGGGATATTCTGTTATGCTTAAGGAAAAAAATATAGAGTTTTCTAATATTGCAAAAGAAGAGATTGACAAAATGCAAAAAGTTTGCGATGATTTAATGGTGTTGGTTAGCAAGGTTGATTCGAATATTGTTGGCTGGCACAGCAAGGTTGCATGCATGGAGCAAAGCATAGACGATATGACAAAGGAGTATAGAAATAACGCTTTTGAAAGAATTAAACAGGGTATTTGTAAGGATGAGGGCAGCATATTATTTTCTGAAATGCTTACAGACTTTGAAAGAATTGGCGACCATGCCTTGAATATTGCTGATGCAATGCTTGAGATAAAGCTGGCTAGTTATGCCGGATAAAATACGGAGGAAAATAATATGGATTTTTTAATTCAACTTGTGTTGTTAGTTGTAGGTTTTGCTATGCTTGTAAAGGGCGCAGACTGGTTTGTAGACGGTGCGGCAGGAATTGCTAAGAAGTTTGGTATTCCGGAGCTGGTTGTAGGTCTTACAATCGTTGCAATGGGTACAAGTGCACCGGAGGCAGCAGTTAGTATCACTGGCGCGCTTAAAGGAAATGCAGGAATTTCTGTAGGTAATGTAGTAGGAAGTAATATTTTAAATATACTTATTATACTTGGTCTTACAGGCTTAATCGTGAATGTGGCAATACAGAAGTCAACATTGTTTGTTGAGATGCCATTTATGATGGTTATAACTGTTATATTGATTTTTATGGGTATGACCGGTGGATGTATTTCACGTCTGGAAGGCTGTATAATGTGGGTATTATTTATTGTATATCTGGCATATCTTTTCTGGATGGCGAAGAAGGGTAAGCAGGAAGACGGTGAAAAGGAAGAGAGACCGGTTTGGAAGCTGTTATTACTTGGAATCATAGGTGCGGTTATTGTTGTCTGGGGTAGTGATATCACAGTTGACAGTGCTGTTTTTATTGCTGAAAAGATTGGTATTAGTGACAGAGTTATTGGTCTTACAATTGTAGCACTTGGAACATCACTTCCAGAGCTTGTTACATCTGTAACAGCAGCTAAGAAAGGAAATGCGGATATTGCTATTGGTAATATTGTCGGAAGTAATATTTTCAACATTTTGTTTGTTCTTGGAACAAGTGCACTTATTACCGACATTCCATATGCAAGTGAATTTATCATTGATGGAATAATTGCTGTGGCAGCAGGTGTACTCCTTTGGGTAAGCACGATTAAGACGAAGAAGCTCACACGTCCATGGGGTATTGTAATGCTTGCGTCATATGCGGCATACGTTGTGTATCTTTTGATATAATGTATATATAATTAAAAACGGATATGTAGTTTGCGCTTATAATGCAAAACTATATATCCGTTTTTTGTAAGAAAAAACAATGGTTATGGCTCGATATTCTTGCCTTTCACTTCCTGTAAATATTTATCAAGATATATTTTGTGTGCTATGGTTATGATGATGGTACGAAGCAAAATACGCTCTTCTGTATTATGGGTACCGATTTCTTTTAAAGCGTCCTTGTTACCAAAGACAAACTGTAATATATTTTCAAATTCATCACAGAAATAATTATATGCGATTTCCTCTGAGAAAAGCTCCTTTTGTATTGAGAATATATTGCGAATATCGTCAAGAGACATAACAGTTTTGGCTAAAGACATAAACATAAGATAGCCTATCTGG
The DNA here is from genome assembly GCA_964457015.1 of uncultured Roseburia sp. GTDB lineage: Bacteria > Bacillota > Clostridia > Lachnospirales > Lachnospiraceae > SVEL01. The sequence continues at coordinate 10,252 of CAYWDL010000037.1, forward strand.
TCTCTGTGATATTGCTTTCTTGTAGGCGGAGCAATCAGCTTGTTTTTAACATAATTGCTAACCATGGAGGGCGTAATTTCAATTCCTCCAAGAGGTTCTAAATATTGATTTATAAGACGTACAGTTTGCTCGAGGAACAAGCCTACATCTGGAATTTCATGATATCGAGGAAGATGAAATTTATTAATATCTTCTTTCGATTTTATTTCTATATAATTCATTCTTATCGCCCTTTCAAGGTGAAAGTTATTGTTGATACTCACTAAAGTATAATAAAATTCGGTTTATATGTCAACTGCTATAGTTTGATAGTGAAAATATTTGTCGGGTATATATTGATTTTTTTAAAAAAAAGGTTTATTATTATATCTATATGAGGTTGTTTGTGACGGAGGTAAATTTCATATGGAAAGAGGAACGATCGTAAAGGTGGCAGATTCTCCCGGTATATGGATTAAGGGAGAAGTGAATTTGCTTACCGGATTACACTATGATAAATCCTTTTATGAAAAGGTCTTAGAGTATTTTGAGGAAAGTAATCCTAAAGATTACTGTATGACAGCCATTGATATTGAACATTTCAGACTGTTTAACAAAGTATATGGCAGGGATGAAGGCGACAAGTTGTTGAAAAACATAGGAAATTTGTTGTCTGATTTTTGCGAGCAAAATTCAAGCATTGCAGGTTATCTCGGCGGTGATAATTTTGCGATTCTTATGCCTTATGATGAAACTCTGTTAAGAAGATTAAGGCATGGAATGAATGATGTTATAAAGGAATGGAATAACACAGTAGGATTTTTGCCTGCTATAGGTATATATAAGATTAATGAGAATGATGATATTAGACCTATGGCCATGTATGACAGAGCTACGGTGGCAGCGTCCCATGTTATAGGTAATTACGCTAATCGTATCTGTGAGTACACTCCTGATATGGATGAAAAGCTGGAAGAGGAGATTCGTTTGCTGTCTGATGTTCAGAGAGCGTTGTCGGAGGACGAGTTTACTTTTTATGTTCAGCCTCAGTGTGATATTTCCACGGGAAAGATTGTTGGCGGTGAGTCGTTGGTTCGTTGGAAGCACAAGACAAAGGGAATGATTTCACCGGGCGTGTTTGTTCCGGTTTTGGAAAAGAATGGTTTTATTGCGGACCTTGACAGATATGTATGGAATAAGGTTTGTATGTGGCTTAGAGGAATGATAGACAAAGGCTATGAGCCTGTGCCAATCTCTATAAATGTATCCAGAATTGATGTTTTTTCAATGGATGTCCCGGCTTATTTAAGGGGGCTGCTTGATAAATATCAGTTGCCAACCAAGCTATTAAAGATTGAAATTACAGAGAGTGCATATGCAGAAAATAACGATAAATTAGTTAGAACCGTAGCACAGCTCAGGGATATGGATTTCCTTGTTATGATGGATGATTTCGGAAGTGGATATTCTTCCCTGAATATGTTGAAAAGTGTTGCAGTCGATGTATTGAAGATTGATATGCGCTTCCTGGAGATTGATGAAAATGAACAGGAAAAAGGTATTGGAATCCTTGAATCTGTTGTAAGCATGGCCAAGCAGATGCGAATTCCTATTATAATTGAAGGTGTTGAGACTCAGCTTCAGGAAAACTTCCTTATGAAGATGGGCTGTAGATATACTCAGGGCTATTATTATTATAGACCGATGCCGCTGGAGGATTTTGAAAAGCTTATTGCTGACAAAAGAAATCTTGACCTTAATGGCTTTTGGTGTCGTCAGATTGATTCATTGCATCTTAAGGAATTTTTAGACCCGAACCTGTTTAATGATACAATGGTTAATAATATTTTAGGTCCGGCAGCCTTTTATGATATGTATGAGAATAATATTGAGGTTGTTCGCGTAAATGAGCAGTACTTCAAGCTTGCAGGTCTTTCTGAGCGTGATGACAATGATTGTTATAAGAGATTTTGGAATCATGTAAGAGATGATGACAGACAGCTGCTGTCGTCAATATTTGTACAAAGTCATACAAATCAGACAGAAGGTGCTCAGG
>CAYWDL010000038.1:0-12028 GCA_964457015.1 uncultured Roseburia sp.
CTAACACCGAAGCTATCTTCAATAACTACTACTTCACCTTTTGCAACATACTTGCCGTTTACAAGCACATCTATAGGCTCGCCTGCTATTTTATTAAGCTCAATAATTGTTCCCGGTGTAAATTCAAGTATCTCTTGAATTGATTTTGTTGTTCTACCAAGTTCAACCGTAACCTCAAGTGGAACATCCATAATAAGGTTAATATTTTCCTTCTGATTTGCTGCTACTATATCAGGAGAAAATGGTTGGAACTGTGCAGGCTGTACGTTAATTTCCTGCATTGGCATACCTTGCATCATCGGCATACCTTGCATCATTGGCATTCCCTGCATCATTGGCATTCCCTGCATCATCGGCATACCCTGCATCATTGACATAGCCTGTTGCTGCATTGGCATGCCCTGCATTGGTATTCCCTGATTATCAGGAATTGGTGTCTGCTGCTGGCCGACACCGCTATCCTGCTGTGGCGCTTCCGGTGCTGCCGCTGCTACTGGCGCTTCCGGTGCTTTTTCTTCCACTGTACTTGAGCCACTGCCACTTGAAGTGTCAAGGCCAAATTTATTACAAAGAGTTTTACAAAACTCTACAGGATACAACTGCATAATCTCACTATCAACTAAATCGCCGATAGTCATCTTAAAGGATATCTTTATAAAGGTACCCTTTAAGAATTCCATAATATCATCATCCTTGATATTATCATTCAAATCTACCAAGCTTGCAATTGGTGGACTGATATCAATCTTCATATTGAACATTGATGACATGGATGTTGATGCTGAACCCATCATCTGATTCATTGCTTCGCTAATCGCACTAAGCTGCATCTCTCCCATCTCTTCAGGTATATTAGAACCATCGCCACCCATCATAAGATCAGCAATAATTTTAACATCCCTTTCCTTTAATACAAATATGTTTTTACCATTAAGACCCTCTCTGTATGCAATCTGTAAGAATACACAAGGCTTGTCATAACTCAAAACAAGGTCATCCCACCTGGCTACTTCAACCTTCGGAATGGTAATATCTACTTTTTGATTAACAAGAGAAGATAATGTAGTTGCTGCAGTACCCATACTAATATTGGATACTTCTCCAACTGTATCTTTCTCCATGTCGGTAAGTGAAATCTCAGTTTCAGAAACTTCCGAAACATCTTCACCCGGATCTATGCCACTTAAAAGGGCGTTGATTTCTTCCTGTGAAAGCATTCCATCCATTTTCCTATTCCTCCCTAATTATTGATGTGACTCTTACTGCATAATTTTCATTTGAAGAGCCTGGTAAAGCTTTAAACTTCTTTATATTTCCAACAAATACTTCTAACTCATCACCTATTGATGACTCCAACTTAATGATGTCACCCTTCTGGAGATTAACAAACTCTGTCACAGAGATATTTGTCATTCCCAATCTTGCCTTTATCGGTATTACAGATTGAGAAATTAAGCTTTCAATAGCTTCTTCATAAGAGTTCTCATCCTTTTCTTTCAATGCTGCAAACCAATATTTTGTATTAAGTTTATCCATTACATTTTCCAATGTCATATATGGTAAACATATATTCATAAGACCATCAACATCACCAATCCTAACACTCATGGTAACGATAGCAACCATTTCCTGTGGTGATATAATCTGTGCAAACTGTGGGTTCGTCTCAATTCTTGTAAGTCTCGGATGAACCTCAACTACATTCTGCCAAGGCTCTCTCAGCAAGTCCACACATATAGTCATCATTCTCTCTATAATCGAAATCTCAATCTCTGAAAATTCTCTTTTTCTCTCCAGCGATGCACCCGAACCGCCTAACATTCTGTCAATAATTGCATAGCCTAAATTGGTGGCCATTTCCATTACGATAGTTCCTTCAAGGGGTTCAAAATCAATTAATCCCAACAATACCGGGTTTGATAATGCCTGCGAATACTCTTTATATAATACTGCTTCCGCATTCATTACCTCTACCTGAACATTTTTTCTTAAATATGCCGGTAGGTTTATATATAACAATCTTCCGTAATGTTCAAAAATAGTCTCCAGAGTTCGAAGATGCTCTTTTGAAAACTTTGATGGGGTAGAAAAATTGTATACCTTGACCTGTTTCTCTGCGGAATCTTTATAATCATCCGCATCCAGCTCGCCAGTACTCAATGCTTTGAGCAAATTGTCAATTTCACTTTGGGACAATACCTCGCCCATGCATCCTCACCTCCTGTTTCAAAAAATCATATTATTGTGTAACTAAACCTTCCAATGAAACTTCATAAATAAATTCTGTCTCATTATACATTTTTCTTAATGATTCAGCCACTTCTTCTTCAATGGCATCTCTGTTGTTTTCCAACTCTGTTTTTGTATATTTTCTAACAACATCCTCGACTGTACTTCTCATAAGCTTTTCATTTGAGGATAAATTATCTTTGTACTTCTCATAACTCTCATCCTCTTTATTCAATGTCATAACAACACTAAACTGTGCATAATTACTCTTTCCATTGTCGTCAGCCTTCAATGTGACAGTCATCTTATCTGCAAAAGAATATGTAACAACACTATCAATACTTATTCCGTCTGTATACTGCTTCTTAGCTTCCTTTTCCAAATCAATTGCCTGTGCAATTTTATTCACCAACGCAGTTGTCGAATTCATCGCCGGAACAACCGCAAACACAATTACAGATGTCAATATGATATTCATTATACATAAAACAAGAATAATTGTATTCATAAGTCCTTTTTTCATAATAAATCTCCATTCCAAACAATTAATATTTATCTAACTACTCTGTAGTTGTTGCAGTATAAGAATTGTATATTCTTATCTCAACTCTTCTATTCTGCGCTCTACCCTCCGCTGTGGTGTTTGTTGCGATAGGCTCATATTCCCCTCTACCTGTACACTTCATCGTAGAAGGGTCCATATCCTTCTGGTTAACAAGATAATCAAATATTGTATATGCTCTCGCCTGAGAAAGTAACATATTGTTAGGATATTTGCTGTTAGCCGCCATAGGTCTCGAATCAGTATGACCGATAATCTCTATCTGATAATCATCATATTTCTTCAAAACATTGCCAAGCTTATCAAGAAATTCCTTAGTTTCATCATCACCCTTAACATCAGCACTTGATGAGTCAAACAGGACTGTTCCGTTAAGATTAAGCAATACATACTGAGCTGTTATCTCAACATCAATTTCTCCCTTTGATAACAATCCATTGATTTGCAAATCCTGTTGCAGCTGCTCGCCGATTTCTTCCGACTCGCCAATCATCTCTTCTTTACGAAGCTCTTCGTATTCTTCCATGTCCTCAATCTGTACCTCCTCAGTTTCATCCTGATTCGTACCCATATTATTATAATAATCATTCAGATTATTAAGCTGACTCACTCCACTTGATATAAGGTTTCCCTGTGTCAGAGAAGCGGCTCCACCATCGAATATGCTGTAGCTCGCCTGCAACGAAGCAGCAATCTCCTCAAACTTCTCAGCATCAACCGTTGACATTGAGAACAAAAGTACAAAGAAACATAATAACAGGTTCATCAAATCACTGAACGTGGTCATCCAATCAGATGATGACTTTACTTCCTCTTTATTCTTTTTTCTAGCCACTAGTTCTCACCGCCTTCACTGGCTTCTCTCATTGCCTCTCTCTGATTTGGTGATAAGAACGACTTAAGCTTTTCTTCGATTACTCTTGGGTTTTCACCTGCCTGTATTGAAAGCAGACCTTCAATCATTACCTCTTTAATCATAACCTCTCTGTCATTATTATCTGAAAGCTTGTTAGAAACAGGTGTCGCTAACCAGTTAGCCATAAGAGAACCATACAATGTTGTAAGTAAGGCAACGGCCATATTAGGACCGATTGTACTTGCATCACTTAATGTCTTAAGCATATTTACAAGACCGATAAGTGTACCAATCATACCCCAGGCAGGACCCATCGCCGCCATATTAACCCAGAAGCCAATCATCTTTTTATGTCTTCCTTCGATACACTCAAGCTCTGTCTCCAAAATCGCTCTAACCAAATCCGGGTCTGTACCGTCAACTATCAGAAGAACGCCCTTCTTCATAAAGTTGTCATCAAGGTCGTTAGCTGCCTCTTCAAGCTGTAACAGACCTTCCTTACGAGCTATATTAGATAAATCAATAATTTTCTTAATTGTCTCAGCTTCATCAAACTTCTGTATTTTAAACGCAAATTTTATACTCTTTAAACCACCGAGGAAATCCTGAAGAGAATATGAAGCAAGAAGTTCCATCATAGAACCACCTATTGTAATAACTACCGATACGAAGTCTCCAAAATTCTTAAGAGCACCGAATCCGCCTTCACCGGTTACAATACCTATAAATACCAGTACAGCACCACCTATAACACCAATCAATGTTGCTAAATCCATAATCACACCTCGACTCAATATATATTAAATATCACTACGACATCTTATTACGCAATAACTACATTATATTTTATCATATTTTGTCATAAATACAAAGTATTTTTTACAAAATAATTAATAAAAAATAAAAATATGTGGTTTTTTACAAACATCTGTCCATTTAGTACGAACAAACCCTTGCAATATTGAAAAAACTAATATTGCAAGGGTTATTTTCAAATATTATTATCTCTTAAGATTAATCAACTCTTCAATCATAGTATCAGATGTTGTAATTACTCTTGAGTTTGCCTGGAAACCTCTCTGTGTTACAATCATGTCTGTGAATTCTGCAGCAAGGTCTACGTTAGACATTTCCACAACACCACTGCTCATCTGTTCACCAAATGATGTGATATCACCAACAGTAGGATCACCGGAGTTCATTGTCACAGCATACATATTGTCACCGGCTTTTTCAAGACCGGCAGGATTTAAAAATGATGCTGTTGCAATCTGTCCGATACAAGCTGTATCACCATTATCATAAGACGCAATAATCTTACCGTCAGTCTGAATACCAACAGAAATCATATTACCAACAGCTTTACCACCACCAAGCTTGTCCTTTTCAGCTGTAACAGTATATTCGCTACCATAGCATGTAAGCCCTGAAAAATCCATCACTATATCCTGCTGGAATGCATCTGCTTTATCGCCATCCGCATCTAAAATCTGGATAGAAACCTCTGCAGGGCTGGTTGTAATAAGACCTGTTGTTCCATCAAATGTTAATGTAATAGAAGAACCATTAGCACCTGTTGTTACACCATCACCCTCAAATACCGCCGACATATCAGTTACCTCTTCTGTACCTTTAAAAATCTTAAGTGGTGTCATTATGTATTCAGTTGTACTTCCTTCAACCTGTTCAATCTTCATCTGAACACCATATTTATTACCAAGGCTGTCGTATACATAAAGGTCTGGAGCCTTATATCCTATACCGGTTGTTGTAAAGTCAGCATCCTCTGAGTTGATATTTCCTGACATTATTGCACTTGTTGTCTGTGCAGGAGCTGTATACATATATTCCGTAGCATACAATGAAATAGGTCTGAGTTCGTCTGTCTGAAGAACAAAATCCCCTGTAATATCATCTCTTTGCGCAGTATATCCCATTACATATGCACCCGAACCTGTTACAAGATTACCAAATCCATCAGTTGTAAAGTTACCGGCCTTTGTATAATAGTCTGCACCGCCACTTCTTACAACAAAGAATGAAGCACCATTAATCTTCAAGTCAAAAGCATTACCTGTTGACTGGCTACCACCCTCCTGGCTGATATTAATCGAAATCTGCCCAACACTTGCACCAAGACCAATCTGTTTTGCATTCTGACCACCTGTTGATGTCTCTGCATTAGGGCCTGACGCTGACTGAGTTGTCTGATAAAACAATTCACTAAATGATACTCTCTGTGCCTTAAAACCTACTGTGTTAACGTTTGCGATATTATTACCAATAACGTCCATTTTTGTCTGGTGTATCTTAAGACCTGATACTCCAGAATACAATGATCTCATCATAATTAATGACCTCCTTTAAGTCTGCCGTTTTGATTTCCTCCGTCGTTCAGAAATCTAAGCCTCCGTTAAGGTCCGGCTAAATAATAACGGCTCCATCAATATTTGTAAAAACATTTTCCTTACTGCTTTCCATATCCATAGCAGTTACAACTGTACTATTCTTAACATTTACTATAAATGTCAAGTCATCCATAATAACCAATGACTCATTTATTCCCTTTTCACCGGCTTTTTTTGCTCCTTCATTAAGTCTTTGTAGCTGCTCATCTGTAAGCGCAATGTTTCTTTGCGCCAATCTCAAATCAGCATGCTTTGAGAATTTCAACTCACCGGTCTGAGCATTCTTTTTAGTTTGCTCTAAAACTTCAATAAATGATAGCCCTTCGCTGTTGGTGTTAACAGGCATGTTTCGCTGATTACTTAAGTACTGGCCTGTAATCTGCTCTATGGAAGTAAACTTATTCATTATCTCCATTTTCATCACCATCCATAAGACCAGCTAAATATGCATCATCCAAAACATAATCCAAATCTGCATAATCATACAATTCGCCATTGATTGCAATCTTTGCTTCGCCATCAACCATTTTTACAAATTCAACATATCCTGCAACAGTTGTAGTTGTTGATAATCCACTTGATTTGCCAACCTCAATAATAACATTCTTACCAACAAGACTTAATGCCTGTGCATTTGAAAGTGTACTTGTCATGTTCTGCATTTCTTCTAAGCTTGAAAACTGTGCTAATTCAGATACAAATTCTGTATTTGACTGTGGATTTAACGGATCCTGATACTGAAGCTGAGTTACAAGAAGCTGTAAAAAAGCGTCCTTACCAAGACTCGAAGTACCAACTGTATCTTCCTTCTGATATGTCTCTGTTGTTCCTGTATTGAACTTTCCATTCACAATATCTGCTGAAATATAATCTGCCATATTCTTCACTCCTTTCTCAATATCTATGCCAGGTAACTAACTGTATTACCCAATGCCTGCTTCATAATATCCTCAGTCTGTTCCTCTTCAGTCACTACTCCATTTAATTCATCAAGTAATCCCTGTCTGATTCTATTACTCTTCTTTTGCTGACCTTCATTCTTACTATCGTTCTTATCAAGATTCTGCTCAAATCCATGACTTGCGATTGTTACTTCGATATCAGTCACCCTAAGTCCCTGCTTTTCAAAGTTTTCCTTAAGAATTGTCAACTGCTGTTCAATGGCATTCTTAGCCATCTCTGTTTCCGTTGTAATCTTAGCTGTAATTCCGCTTTCTTCATGAGAAAGTAAAATATTCACTTTTCCAAGACTTTCAGGATTCAACTGCATTTCAAGAGAAGTTAACTTTTCTCTTATTGCAACTGTAATATTGTCGGCAATTTCTCTTATCATTCTTGTCGCTGTTACTTCATCAACTCTTTCCTCCAACGCCACTTCGATTTCTTTCAAAACATTGTCGGTCAGCCCGTTAAGCTGATTATCAAGTGTTGCGTCAGTCTTATTGCCCTTTGATAATTCTTTACCTTCTTTTTCTTCGCCTGAAAGTGAAGCTTCCGAATTTGCATTAGCATCCGTTGTTTCATTAAGCTGATTATCCACAACCGTTTCATTAAACTGTACAGCATCGTTAGTTTCATCATCCGTTGTAGCAACCCTATCAACAACATCCTCTGTCACCACAAGCTCTTTCACATCAGTTATGTTGTCTTCCAAGGCATTTACTTCTTCCATAAGCTTTGCGATACTTTTCTGAATATCCTTTATGATATCATTAGCGTCCTGATGAACTAATAATTCCATTCTATTATCGATATTCTTCATATCCATAACAAGCTTTGTTACATTGTCCATATCAAGCAAATCCTTGCCATCCATAACAAGCTTTTCAAGAGACACCTTTAATTCTTCAACCGAAATATTTAGTACTGTAGCTACTGCACTTAATATTTCTTCTGAAATTTCCTCTGAAACAGGTTCTTCTTCAATTGTATCCGAATCGACCTTTTCAACGTTTTTATGGTTTTCTACTTTCTTCTTGAACTTGTTATCAAACTCATTTTTTTCGACTTCCGGTTTTTCTTCAACCTCTGCTTCAGTTTTAACTTCTTCCTTAACCTCTGTGTTATTTGCCTTGTTAATGCTTTCATCCATCATCTTTGCAAAATCTTCGGTTCTACTTTCCAAAGAAATCTCTTTACGTGTGGAAACAGCCTGACTATTCAGGAAACTCATTGTTCTCACACTTGAACTTACCATCTGCGCACCTCCTTTTCTTTATTTTTTTATAGAAACAAATAAATTTGTTACTATCAATTTTAAATTATGGCGCTAACATAACAGTTATCTTTGCACAGAATACTGCATCTATGTCACTCAAAGCCTCCAAAACCTTTGCTCTTTCCTCAGTCTCCATACACTGTAATATCGCCACTACAGTCTCAAGGTTACCCGTCATCTCGTAAAGAGCCGCCGCCGCTTTCTTCGGTTTCATCTCACTATATGCAGTTGCAAGGTCCTGAACCTTTTGGTCATACATATATTTCTCAAGCACCTGCTTATATAACACTTCTGCATACTCAGGTTCTATTGATTCATAATACTGCTTGTAGTAATCATAATCCAATGCGGTACTTCCAAAAACAACCTCGTTATAATACTTCTCCTTTATAGTCTCAAATTCTAACTGGCTGTTTTCAAAAGATTTAAGTCTTTCTATCTCTGATTCCAAATCTGCAATAATCTCATCTTTATTATCGGCAACTTCGTTGGCATTCTGAAGCTCTAATTCCAATTCTTTTATATAATTTATTGCTTCAGCAAGACTTTTATATGGATATTCATCTTTTTCGTCATTTTCTGCTTCCGGTAATATTTTGTTAATTATAGGAACATCCTCAAAAATCGGTCTCATTACCGTACTTCCAAAGCCTCCTATGTCAAACTTAATAAGTAAGCCAAAAAATACAAGCCATATAAGAATAATAACAATAGCGATTAAAACTGAAACAAACTTGCTTCCTGTCTTTTCAACTTCCACTCCTTCAATTTTCTGCTTTGCCACTCAAATCACCTACTCTTCTTTATTGTACTGGAAGCTCACAACCTCATCGATTTCTTTTGCTTCCTGAGCATTTATCTCTTTAACAAATTCCTCAAAGGCTTTATCTCTCAAAGTCTCCTGAGTCTTTCTTTCAATCATAACTCTATTGAGCTTGTTTCTTGCTAATTCCACATTACGCTCTGCAATCTTAATATTCTTTTTCTGTTCTTTTGCTTCTTCCTTTTTTATGGAAATTCCATCATTACACCGATTCATCTCTGCCAAATCAAGCACTCCCACCGAAGCCTCTCTCAAAGCCTGCTCGTACCTTGCCAAATCTTCGTAAATCTGTTCAAGCTTCATCTCTTCTTCGCGCAATTTCTGCATTTCTAACGCAAAAGCCGTCTTAGCCTGCGTTTCAAGCTTCAACTTCACATTGAGAATATTTTGCATTTTGTATTTAAATACAGCCATACAAACTCACCTTACTTACTGTCCATCATTAAATAGTGCCGCAAGCATATCCAATACTTGGTCAAATGTATACTTATCATATATACCCTGCTGTAAAAACTCATTTACACTATCAATTTTTTCAATGGCGTAATCTATATTTTTATTGGAACCACTCTTGTAGGCACCAATATTTATCAAATCCTCAGCCTCATTGTATGTGGCAAGAACATTTTTCAGCTTACCCGCAAGCCCTTTATGCTCCTTCGTTGCTATCTGTCCCATAACACGGGATATACTTTGCAATACATCAATAGCCGGGTAATGATTCTTATGTCCTAACTTTCTCGAAAGCATAATATGACCATCAAGAATACTTCTGGCAGTATCCGTAATCGGCTCATTAAAGTCATCACCGTCTACAAGTACTGTATAAAGTCCTGTAATAGAACCCTTATCATTAGTTCCTGCTCTTTCCAAAAGCTTAGGCATTTCACTGTATACACTTGGCGGATATCCTCTTGTAACCGGAGGTTCACCTGATGCAAGACCTATTTCTCGCTGAGCCATGGAGAAACGTGTCAACGAGTCCATCATCAAAAGAACGTCCTTTCCCTGATCTCTGTAATACTCAGCAATAGCCGTAGCCGTTTTAGCCGCCTTATTTCTAATCAGGGCAGGCTTATCTGATGTTGCAACCACAACAACACTTCGTTTCATACCTTCCTCACCAAGATCTCTCTCAATGAATTCTCTTACTTCTCTTCCTCGCTCACCAATCAGAGCAATGACATTTATATCAGCCTTTGTGTTTCTTGCAAACATACCAAGAAGAGTACTCTTACCAACACCACTACCTGCAAATATACCAATTCTCTGTCCCTTGCCAACCGTAATAAGTCCGTCAACTGCCTTTACGCCAAGTGGCAGAACCTCGCTTATTATTTCTCTTTCCATAGGGTCAGGAGGTGGCGCCTCAACCGAATAAAACACTGAACTATTAACTTTAGAACCATCAATAGGCCTTCCCAGACCATCCAACACCTTGCCCAGAATAGCATCACCCATTTCAACCTGCAGAACATTTCCCGTGTTTTCAACAATACTTCCGGGACCTATTCCGTCTACATTTTCAAATGGCATAAGTAAAACTCTCTTATCCTTAAAGCCTACAACCTCAGCCATTATATCCGACTGCGACGGGTCATTTGGTTTAATTCTGCAAACATCATTAAGATTAGCCTCCGGACCTATGGATTCGACCGTAAGACCTACTATTTTTGAAACCTTACCAAGTTTTTTTGTATAGTTTTTGTTCAATAAGCTTTTATATTTATCAGTATTTATATAATTCATGCATCTTTACCCATACAAGATAATATCTTTATATCATTAATCAAATTCTCCAGCTGTATATCAAGGCTGGCATCAAATATACCCATATCAGTATCAATCAGACACTGATTCTTCTTTAAGGACATATCCTCAACTATCTCTATATGAATATCTTTTCTCGACATTTTTTCAATCTTATCCTTATTGTCACGCAAAAATTTTACATCCTCGCTACTAACCCTGATGATATAATTATTACTTACATCATCACCGGCCATCACGCTATTAACAAGACTCAGGATAATATTCTTTTTATCCATAGAGATAACATTTGTTATGTTGGAAAAAACCTCCAAAATCGTCTCAACAAGCTTCGGTTCAATATTTTCAATCAATTGATTGTACTCTATCTCCATCTCTTCCTTTTGTGACAATATCTGTTTCTTTAACTGCTCAACCTCTCCAATACTCTTACTAATACCCTCATCATACCCCAAGGACATTCCTTCGTCCTTGGCTGCTTTTTTTATTTCCTCTGCCTGCTTCTTAGCATCAGCCAAAATCATAGCCGCATCATATCTTGCTTTATCAACAATCCCCTTAGCCTGCATATCTGCATTATTGAGCATATACTCAATATCCTTAGTCATCATCGTCTGCGTTGACTGCTCCATATAATCGCCTTCATCTTCAGATATAAGCGCTTCGACATTTTTCGCATCTATGCCCACAACAAACTCATCTTCCGCTTCCTCATTTGCACTATATCCACTTTTTTTGATTGTTTTCTTTATTTCCATTATCTTTGCAGATACAGCTTCATTACTGTCTATAACTCTGGCTTCTTTGCGTCCGGTTGCAAACATAGAACCTTTATATAAATTAGACAATCAGTTCGTCACCTCCGCCACGCGAAATAATAATTTCACCTGTATCTTCAAGTTTTCTAATAATATTAACAATCTTCTGCTGTGCTTCTTCAACATCCTTCATACGTACAGGGCCCATAAAGTCCATTTCCTCACGTATCATTGCAGCGAGACGCTTAGAAAGGTTGTTAAAGATAACTGTCTGAACTTCTTCATTAGCACCCTTAAGAGCGACTGCAATATCATTATTGTCAACCTCTCGCATAACTCTCTGAATTGTTTTATCATCAAGATTAAGAATATCCTCGAATACGAACATCTTACGCCTGATTTCA
>CAYWDL010000039.1:0-12025 GCA_964457015.1 uncultured Roseburia sp.
ACAAAGGTGCTCATTTCGGTATTGCTGTGAGCCATTCTCATAGAAGAAACAATAAGATGTGGAAGTCAAATGTTAAGTCTGTAAGAGTTAGCGTTAACGGCGGAACAAGAAAAATGTATGTATGTACAGGTTGTTTGAGATCTGGTTTAGTAGAAAGAGCTTAGATTAACTTGAATTTTTAAATAGGCGGTCGATATCGACCGCCTGTTTTTTTATCTGTCATTATATTTTGTATCTGAATAACCACTACTATTGAGTTTTGACACCATACAATCCAAGAACATCTTCCAACCTTTTTTTATCAACCTACAATTGCCAAAACACTTTACCAGTAATGGACTTATAGTATAGTATATTTTTATGAAAGTTCTGCCAAAAGATGTTTTATATAAAGTATTATCTCTAAATCGTCTGAGAGTCCACACCTCTGGACTATTAGATATGTACATTTCATAAGAATCAAATCTACGCCCATCTGCAACATAATAATGGTCTTCACCAATAAATTTCAACACCTCATCATAACTATATTTCCCCAACTTTTGAGGATTCTTTTTTCAAGGTAATCAATATATTTATTTTTATCTACTCCTTCTTCGAATTCAATATTAGAACATCTTGTTAAATAGTTTTCTCTATAATCAAAATATAATTGAACCGCAGCTTCACTACCTATAAATTCTATCGGATCATATTCAAAACAGTTTTTATCCTTAAATAAATCAAATCTTTGATTATTAAATTCTATTACAACTTTACAATTTTTTATATCTAATGAAACAATTCTCATGTATGGAAAAACATTAAAATCAACTCGCTTTACAGGATAATAGTTATCAAAGTATTTATTGCAATTCAAATAAGGCGATGTTTTTACTATATCACCATCAATTGAAAGTATTTCAAATAAATATTGATAATCGCCCCAATCAACTTCAAGCTTTGCGCCACATTGGGTACATATAGCTGGTACTAAGGCCATAATATCTCTTCCTAAAATTCACAAACTTAATATGCCCATATTATAACCTAAATAGAAATCAATGTAAATTATAAACAACGTGTTATTTACAGCTTACGAGAAATAAATTTG
The DNA here is from genome assembly GCA_964457015.1 of uncultured Roseburia sp. GTDB lineage: Bacteria > Bacillota > Clostridia > Lachnospirales > Lachnospiraceae > SVEL01. The sequence goes on from CAYWDL010000039.1 coordinate 1,094, forward strand.
CTTTAGTTTAAATATACATCAAGGGTAAAATATATTAATTAAAGTAAATTTTACCCCTACCAAAAATAAAATCTGGGCAAAACAAATGAAATTTCAAATATTTTACCCTGGCATTCTTTCATTAATGGGTATAAATCTATATCCACACTGAATTATTACCCAATTCAGATTCTTGTAACGGGTAAAAAAGCTTTATTTCTTATATCTTTACCCATTTTCATTAATTTTTACCGGGTAATTTTTCATTAAATCACCCAAAATTACCCAACACATCAATACAGTAATAATAAACACCATAACCACAATATACACATAACTGCAATATACAGATAACCGCAATATCCTGTGTCTCAAGCCCTTACTCTCCATACACTCTCTTTGCAATATCCACAGTTTCCTTTGCATCCTTCGCATAGAAATCCGCATCAATTTTTTTCGCATAATCCGCAGTCAGCACCGCACCGCCAACTACCACTTTAACATCATCAAAGTTTTCTCTGATAAGTTTAATAGTATCTTCCATTGAACCAAGTGTTGTAGTCATAAGCGCTGATAATCCAACAAGCTTTACATTATGCTGACGTACTGCCTCTACCACCTTCGTTGGGTCAACATCTTTCCCAAGGTCAATTACCATATATCCATAATTCTCAAGTAAAACCTTGACGATGTTCTTACCAATGTCATGAACATCACCTTTTACTGTAGCAAGTACAACCTTACCCTTTTCTATTTTTTCATTACCACTGGCAGCTAAAGTATCCTTTATAACCTCAAATGCATTCTGTGCTGCTGTTGCTGATAAAATAAGCTGTGGCAAGAATATTTTTCCTTTTTCAAATAATGAGCCTGCCTTATCAAGGGCTGGAATCAATATATTATTCACTATATCCATGGCAGACATGCCATCATCCAATAGCTCTTTAGTATAATTTGTTGTTTCTGACTTAAGTCCGGTTTCAATGGCATGCATCAATTTTTCTTCCTTTGTACCACCAGTTGCCAAATCCACACTTACAGCTGATCCTGACTTATTGTCAGTGCTTGTCTTTAAAACCATATCGCCAAAGTATCCAATATATTTGGTTGAATTCTCATCAATTGCCTTTAATACCTTATATCCCATAAATGCACCCATCATTGAATGTACGTTTGGATTCATAATAGGCAAATCAAGACCATTTTCTAATGCCATTGTTAAAAATGTATGATTAATAATCTCTCTGTTTGGCAGACCAAATGAAATATTTGATACACCAAGGACAGTCTTTAAGCCTAATTCGTTCTTTACTCTGTTAAGTGCCTTTAATGTCTCTACTGCACCATCCTGCTCAGCCGAAACAGTAAGTGTAAGACAGTCGATAAAAACATTTTCCTTAGGAATACCATATTCTAAGGCACGATTTAATATTTTCTTTGCAATTTCAAAGCGTCCCTCTGCTGTCTTTGGTATACCATTTTCGTCCAATGTAAGGCCTACAACACATGCTCCGTATTTCTTGACAAGAGGCAATACTGCTTCTAAGGATTTTTCTTCGCCATTTACTGAATTTACAATCGGCTTACCGTTATATATTCTAAGGGCAGCCTCAAGAACCTCAGGTATTGTTGAATCTATCTGCAATGGAACGTCAACAATTTCCTGTAAAGCCTTAATAACATGGATAATCATATCCTTTTCATCAATGCCCGGCAATCCCACATTTACATCCAAAATATCTGCATTGGCGTTAATCTGTTCAAGAGCCTGACCTAACACATAGTCAATATCATTATTCAACAAGGCTTCCTTGAACTTCTTCTTACCTGTAGGATTGATACGTTCACCGATAACTCTTGGCTCATTTATAAGAACAGTATTTGTCGCTGAACAAACTGCAGGTATGCCTTTGTATTCCACATCCACAACTTCAATTTGTCCAAATTCAACCTGACTAAGCTTATTATCCAACTCCTTAATAAATTCCTGTGTCGTACCGCAGCAGCCACCAAAGAACTTTACATTATACTTTACAAAATTCTTCATCATCTCTGCAAATTCAGAAGCACTAACATTATATGTATTAGTTTCAGGGTCTGGTAATCCTGCATTAGGCTTTAACACTATAGGAAGACTTGTCCATTTATGTAATTCTTCAACAACAGGCAATAATTCCTTTGGACCTAAGGAGCAGTTAACACCAATTGCATCACAACCTAAACCCTCAAGGGTAATTGCCATGGATGATATTGCGCAACCTGTAAATGTACGCATGTTTTCTTCAAATGTCATTGTAACTATAACCGGCTTATCTGAATTTTCTTTTGCAGCAAGGACAGCCGCCTTAACCTCCATCAAATCCGTCTGAGTTTCAATTGCAATCAGGTCCGCCTCAGCTCCTGCAAGAATTTGACGCTTATAATATTCATAAGCTGTATCAAATGGCAATGTGCCTGTTGGCTCAAGCAATTGACCAATAGGTCCTAAATCAAGGGCTACGTAAACCTCTCTACTAACATCAGCCTCTTTTATAGCTTCTTTTGCATTATTAATACCGGCACCAATCAACTCTTCCACACTATACTGGCACTTTGACAGCTTATATGGATTAGCTCCAAAGGTATTTGCATATATAATGTCCGAACCCGCTTCTATGTAAAGCTTATGAACCTCTTTAATCAGCTCTTTATTTGTAACATTTAATACCTCACATAGTCCTCCAACCTTCAAGCCTCTATTTTGAAGCATTGTACCCATTGCACCATCCAATAATATATATCTTTGTTCTAATAATCTTTTAAAATCCACAATGTTCACCTCTTACTCTGTATCTACAGCTTTCCTTCATATTACAGGTCACACAACCTTTATATTTCTTTTTTATAGGCTCCTTACTTAAACCAATAACGCAAGCAACTGACTTTCTTGGATTCAAAATATATGAATCATTTGTACAAACACCAATCTTCTTACCTGCGTCAAGTATATTTAAAAAAATAGGCTCAAGCTCTAAAGGCAAATCGCCATATCCAAGTCCGAACCTAAATGTAAAATGCATATTATTATATAAAAGCTTTAATTCTTTTTCAATTTCATCACAATAACCATCAATTGCAACCGATGCAGCCGCATCAGCAACTAAAGCCTTTGATAAATCCTGTATTTCACATAGCTTGATATATTTATCTATGGTCATACCCAGCGTTGCGCATAATAAAGCAACCTTCTCACAGCCTATTAAATGTCTCTCGATGGAATGACCCGTTAACACCAAATCAGTTCCAAGAACATTCACCTGTCTGTCCATCACTTCTATGTCAAATACCTTGTAGACATGTTTTGGAATGGCCTTCTGAATAATTTCTTGTTTACATAATTTTATTATGTTTGCAACAGCTTCATCAGGCTCATTCTTACCATATCCCAAATATTTTGAAACTATATTTTCATTTATGTCAAAATCATTAATTTTCAAGGTTTTATCCTCACATTATAAAAGACTGCTTATGGCTTCTGATATTCTTCTGGCAACATAAGGGTTATTCATTGTATACAAATGAATACCATCAACCCCCTGTGAAATCAGGTCAACAATCTGGTCAATGGCATATGCTATGCCTGCATCTCTCAATGCTTCAGGATTATCTCCGAACTTTTGCATAACCTTTGTAAACTTCGCAGGCAGGCTTGCACCACATAACGATACCATTCGTTCAATCTGTGCCTTGTTTGTCACTGGCATAATTCCAGCTTCAATTGGGACCTTAATATCGGCAATCTCACATTTTTCCATAAAATCATAAAATGAATTATTATCAAAGAACAACTGTGAAATCAAATGGCTCGCACCACAGTCAACCTTATTTTTCAAATGCTTAATATCCGCCGCAAAGCTTTCGGCCGAAGGATGTCCTTCCGGATAACATGCTGCCGCGATATCAAAATCACCATTTTCCTTAACAAAACTAATAAGATCACTTGCGTACTTAAAATCCTCACACCTAGGAATATCAGGAACAATATCACCCCTGAGGGCGAGAATGTTCTCAATACCATTATTCTTTAATGCCTGTAATTCAGCCAAAACCTGTTCTTTTTTTGAATTTACACATGTTAAATGTGCTATTGGCTCAATATTGTACTTGTGCTTAATAACAGACGCAATCTCGCAAGTCTTGCTATTGCCGGCCTCTAAGCCGCCTGCACCATAAGTAACACTAATAAAATCCGGTTTTAAATTTTTAAGCTCCTCCAAAGTATTGTAGATTGTATCAATACTGCTTGTCTTCTTTGGCGGAAATATTTCAAAAGAAAAAACTGTTTCCTTTTGTTCAAAAATAGATGCTAATTTCATTTTTTCTCCTCTACGAGCAGAACAGATTATAGCCGATGATTAACATAGCTGAAATCATCAATAAAATCCAGAAATTAAAATCAATATATATACCTATTGCAATGCCTATTCCCATCCAGAAAAGGATAAAACCACATAATCTACGCATATAAAATAACCTTTTTTATACATTATATGCGTATTATTACATATAAGAATATAAAATTAAATTTCTGTTAATTCCGGCTTTTCTTCCGTAGCCTCTGTTGCTGCCTTAACTATCTCTTCGTCTGTAAGCTCGTTTTCATCCTTCTTTGTGAACTTATTGATGATATCCGGTACCATATCCAAAATCTTAGACACACCATCCTGATTCTTAACGCTGATAATTTTGCTTGAACCATTATGAATTACCAATACAGCGCTTGGAGACATTTTTGCACCCATACCACCGCTTGCTGATGTCTTATTACCATTTGCCGAATCAGCCTTTGTGCCTGCACCCATTCCAAAGGATACATCCACAAGAGGTAAAATAATTGTGTCACCAATATGAATAGCGTCACCGACAACTGTCTTTGTTGACATAAACTTATTCATACCATCAAATAACGAACCTACTGCTGCATCAAAATTAATTTTTTCTGACATAAATTTTTCCTCCTATTATTTCATAATACATTAATGAGTTTTTACAAATTTAATGAGCTTCTTTAACCACTCATTTTTCCAAAGCTTATATGCATCAAGCAGAACCCTGTACAATCTGATTCTTCCCTTGAACTGCACATCAGCCTCAAATACCTTATTATCGAAATCAGGCTCCAAATCAACCTTGTCGCCATATAATCCATAAAACATACAGACAACTCCCAGGACCTTACCCGTAGTTTCAGGATTCTCCATACCAAATCTTACATTACCATTAAATTTTGTCGGCAATATATATACAAGCAAATCAAATATAATTTTTAACAGTATCTTTATATTTTCACTTGCTTCCTTGGTCGTAAGAAATTCTTTATAATCAGAAATCTTATTTTTGATGTTAATAATCTTATCACAAATATTTCTGATTTTAAATTTGATATTATTTATAGCCTCTGATAGTTTTTGACTAATACTCTTCTTTTCTTTTTTCTTAGTATCAGCCGCCTTAGCATCCTTTGTGTCCGTCTTAAACTTCTCCTGTTTGTCGGACTTTCCTTTATTTTCTTCAGGTTCTTTAGACTCTTTAGTCTTTTTGGATTCTTTAACCCTTTCCTTAGGTTGCTTAAGCTTATTTTCCTTTTTTTGCTTCTTTTTCTTTTTATCCTTATTGATAGTTATTCCCAGAACTTTAATAACATATTTAAAATTATTATCTTTATATTCTATCGATATGGATAAAAGATGCAAAAGCCAGGTTATCTTCGCAACAATATCCGTGTTATGCGCCTTTCCTTTGTATCTTATAGGAACAAATAGCACAATAAGTAATAACGTTACAATTAACCCCAAGGTAATGCCCAAAAGAATACCAATGACCTTTAATGTTGTTAGCAATATATGTAACATTTACGCCACTCCATTCCTAATGTATTCCGACACATTAAAGCTATTTGTCTTATTATAACACTCCATAATGATTGTCGCCATAAGCTTTAAAGCTTTATTCCTATCATCGGATATTCCGATAATGTACAGGTTACTATTTTTAAATGCTGGTTGTAAAAGCACGTAGGAAGGATATAATTCAAGGATACCATCATCAGTTAAGGGCAAAGTAATAACAAAGGCAGAATATTGCAATTTTCCCTTTTTAATCTTACTTATTATTTTCCTTTTGTTTTTTATATCCTTGTTAAAATAAATCCTTTTGTGCCACACCATCTCACTAATCCTCCATTAACGAGTACAATATCTCCTTGCATGCCAGTTTTTCAGCATTATCGCTGCATTGAACCATTGCATTATAAATATAATCCTGAATCTCGCTGATATTAGCGAAAAACACCGGTAAACCGCTTAATATGTTCGCCATGGCAGCCCTTGTGTAGGCACGTGAATTTAATGAAACAAACATATTATAGTCTTCCTCGAATTTTTTATACATTTCATCGATATATTCTTCATCTGCCGGCTCTCTCTTTTCAAGAGATACAGCTTCTTCCTCGAATTCGATGAAAATACTTGCCGATTGTAACTTTTCCATCAATCTTAATGACTCATACTGATGAGATAACATCAGGGAAGCAATCATATCCTTATAGGTTTCTTCAACCACATCGAAAACATATTCATATTTGTCAATAAACATAGAAAATTCTTCCTGCTTGCCTTCGAGCTGCATAAGATACTCTTCTAATTCTTCTTCTGTATTATTGATTCCATTGACAACCTTTACACAGATATCCTTTTCCTCCATATCACCCGTTACATATGGCATTGCCAATAAAATGATATACAAATCATTAACAAGCTCCTGGAAAAGCATATAATCACTGGCTGTTCTTTCAATATAAGATGCTCCGTAATATAAAAGCTCCGACATGCTGTCATACTCATCTTTTGTAATATTCTTATAATCAACACCCTTAAGCTTTTCAAGAATTTCGGTTATATTTTCCGATACTGAAAATGCATCTGATGAAACATCAATTGTTGAAGCAGTTCGAATCATATACATAAAGTCATCTAAAGACTTCTTTTCACTGCCCTTGTAAACCTTCATTCCCTCATATACATATTCAAGAAACCTAGCCTTAAGCATACGAACAGGAAGCTGTCTTACAACATCACAGATTTTCATAGAGATAACCATTTTGTCTTCATCTGACACAATGTATTTCATCACATCTCTAGTAAAATCTTCATCCTTAATCTTGTCATACTTTTCATCTTCCTTAAATCTGTACTCCACTCTGTTTAAGCAGTATTCATACATATTAAGAATATCAACAACGCACGTTACGCCCTTCATATCAGATATTACAGTGTTTCTAATATCATCAATTTCCTTTATGGCATCTGCTAATTCAGCTATATTTGCAGGCTTTAAAATAAACTTGTCAACCAGATAATTAAATCTTTCGAATAAAGCCACCAAATTGTTATTTTTATTAGCATTCTCCTCTATAAAGCTATCATAATATGTGTAATAATTCATTGTAAATCTTACATAAGAGTTCTTACAATAATTATTCATCATACCTTCAAAATACTGTGGAAAGCTTATCTCTAAGTCCGTTCCATTTGTAATATTTCTAACTATATTTTTCATTATAAAAACCTCTGATTACTTTAAGATATCGCAAAAATCAAATGTTGCCAAATAATCATTTATCGTTTCTGCTCTTCTAATCATCTGCACGCTGCCGTCTTCCTTAAGCAATAATTCGGCGCTTCTTAACTTACCATTATAGTTGTAGCCCATAGCGTAGCCATGAGCACCTGCATCATGAATAAATAAGTAATCACCTATTTCGATTTCAGGCATCATTCTATCAATTGCAAACTTATCATTATTCTCGCAAAGGGAACCTGTTATATCATACTTGTGGTCACAAGGTGCATTTTCCTTACCGAGAACCGTAATATGATGATAAGCACCATACATGGCAGGTCTCATAAGGTTGCAGGCGCAGGCATCACATCCAATGTATTCCTTGTAAATGTGCTTCTCATGAACAGCCTTTGTCACAAGGGCACCATAAGGACCCATCATAAATCTTCCAAGCTCTGTACAAAGAGCGACATCAACCATTCCGGCAGGTACAAGCACTTCTTCGTAAACCTTTCTTACGCCTTCGCCGATAACCATAATGTCATTAGCTTCCTGCTCAGGTCTGTATGGTATGCCAATACCACCTGAAAGGTTAATAAATGTAATATGACAGCCTGTTGCTTCTTTTACTTCAACTGCAGTTTCAAACAATGTCTTGGCAAGTGTTGGATAGTAATCATTTGTAACAGTATTGCTTGCTAAAAATGCATGAATACCGAATTCCTTAACACCCTTCTCCTTCAAAATCTTAAAGCCTTCAATAAGCTGTTCCTTAGTAACACCATACTTAGCCTCACCAGGGTTGTCCATAATAGTTGTACTAATTTTAAAGGTTCCGCCCGGATTATATCTCATTGAAATTTTTTCAGGTATTCCTGCACATTTCTCAAGAAAATCAATATGCGTAAAGTCATCAAGGTTGATAATTGCGCCGATTTCTTTAGCAAATACAAACTCTTCGGCTGGTGTCGCATTTGATGAGAACATAATTCCATCAGCCATATCCTTTGTGCCAAAGCCTAATTTATCAGCAATTACAAGCTCTGACATAGATGAACAGTCAACGCCACAGCCATATTCCTTTAAAATATTAATTAAAAACGGATTTGGTGTAGCCTTTACTGCAAAGTATTCTCTAAAGCCTTTATTCCAGCTAAATGCTTCCTTTACCTTCTTAACATTTTCTCTTATACCCTTTTCGTCATAAATATGAAATGGTGTTGGGTATGTTTTTGTTATTTCTTGAATCTGTTCCAATGTTACAAATGGTTTCTTTTCCATAGTATCAATTCCTTTCTTCTACCATTTAGCGTCTGTAATTTCGCTCTTTCTATCTCTTCCCATAAGCGAGCTAACTGCATCACTCATAGACTTTTCTTCGAATAGTACAGCATTTACTTCTGTTACGATAGGCATGCTTACATTGTATTTTTGCGCCAGCTTTTTGGCCGCTTTTGCAGAATACACACCTTCAACAACCTGCTTAACCTCAGCCATTGCCTCATCCATGCTCATTCCCTGTCCCATAAGAAAGCCAGCACGTCTATTTCGGCTATGCTTACTCTGACAGGTAACAATTAAGTCACCAATGCCCGACAAACCATTAAGTGTTTCAAGCTTGGCACCCATTGCAACGCCAAGTCTTGTTATTTCAGCAATACCTCTTGTAATAAGTGCTGCCATTGAATTATCTCCAAATCCAATACCATCAAGCATACCTGCCGCTAAAGCAATAACATTTTTTACAGAACCACCAAGCTCAATACCTAATATATCAGGACTTATGTAAATTCTAAAATTCTCATTCATGAATGCATTCTGCACCAATTCAGCAGTTGTTCTTGACTTTGCACCAACAACGCAAAGAGTAGGAATACCTCGACTAACCTCCTCAGCATGTGTTGGTCCTGACAAAACACAAACATCCGCTGTAGGTAATACATCACTTATTATGTCAGTCATTGTCATAAGAGTATCTTCTTCAATACCCTTTGCAACATTTACTATAATCTGCTTATCCTTAATACTGTTTTTAATTGCTTCAGAAGTACTTCTTATAAATCTTGAAGCAACCGCCATAACAATAATAGCCTTGTCATGTGCAGCTTTTTCAATGTCTGTTGTAATCTCAATACACTTTGGAATTTTGATTCCAGGAAGACTAATTTTATTCTCTCTTTCATTGATAAGCATTTCCGCTTCGCTTTCCAGCTTTGTCCAAACAGTAACATTATTACCATTTTTATTCAACTCAAGAGCAAGGGCGAGCCCCCACGCTCCTGCACCTAATACACATATATCTGACATATTTATTCAACCTTTCCCTGTTTCTTTTTCTGGCCAACCTTATTTTCAGTTCCGTTCAATAATCTTACAATATTAGCTTTATGTCTGATAACAGAAAGTATAGCCATTAACAGAACTATAATATAACATTCCATAAGAAACGGACTGCTTGACCCCATTCCCCAAAGTATGTCTAACTGACTAAATACAACAATTTGTATAAAGAATGAAAAAAGTAATATCATTGAACCAACTGATACATACTTGGTAACGCCGACAACTGTGGCAAATATAATGATTGATATAATCCACATTCTTAAATCCAATGTTGCGCCGATAACTCCTGAGGATGCTGCAATACCTTTTCCACCCTTAAAGCCCATATAAAATGGGAAATTGTGACCTAATATTACACCAAAACAGGTATACATCATTATAAGGAAACCAAAATCTTCAGTTGTTTTAAGAATAAGTCCACAAAATACAAATCTCATAAGGCAGCCCGAAATCATAGCCTTAAGCATATCACCTGCGTAAGTCATTATCCCGGCTTTTTTCCCTAGCACTCGCATTACATTAGTTGTACCGGCATTTCCACTTCCGTGTTCCCTGATATCTATACCTTTGATTCTTCCGTAAATATATCCGGTATTGAATAATCCAAAAAAATATCCAACAATAAGAGCTATAACTCTGTACAATATTTCCATAACTACTGTTCCTTCTCTTTCCTTTCACGAATAATAAATCTAAGCGGGGTACCCTTGAACAAAAAGGCCTCTCTTATCTTATTCTCAATATATCGTGTATATGAGAAATGCATAAGCTCCTTGTCATTTACAAAGATAACAAAGGTTGGCGGTTTAACAGAAACCTGAGTAATATAATAAAGCTTAAGTCTTTTACCCTTATCTGATGGTGGCTGCTGCAATGCTACTGCCTCCGCCATAATTTCATTTAACACGCCTGTACCAACTCTCATTGCATGGTTTTCAATAACAACATCAATCAAATCAAATAATTTATTAAGTCTCTGACCTGTCAATGCTGATATAAAAAGCATCTCTG
>CAYWDL010000040.1:0-11897 GCA_964457015.1 uncultured Roseburia sp.
CAGCTATTGTAAAAACACTTTCTATCGGTTCTTTTGTGGCAATTGTGTTGATTTTATTTATTTTGCCGGGAGTCTTGGCATGTTGTGACAAGTTAATAATTAAGAAAGATAAAAAGGCTTAATACTTAAGAGGCGAGTAAAATCGCCTCTTAAATTTTAGTCAACTTTATTAGCACCATTGTTTTGATTTCTTTACTTTGAGTCTGAAAAGAGGTATAATAAACAGATAAGTGTTAAGTGAAATAAAATAATAGGAGGAATAAGCAATGGATACAAAAAAGAAGAAAAAGGTATTGGGCAAATTGATAATTGGTATGGGTGTAGGATTTGTTCTTACATTAGTATGGATATGCCTGATGATGAAGCTTGTAGATGATGATGTTATTAATAGCACGGTAGCTGCAATATTAATTATAGGGGTTTTTGTGGCTGTGTTAGTCTCAATCTTTTTTACGATTAGATTTTTCATGGGAAAGATTATGACTATATTTGGTGGTTTGAGTAGTGGAACGGATAAAGCTATGGACGCTGGTATGCAAAAGATAGCAGAGCGTAATGATGAAATTGGCGAAATGGCACGTTCCATGCAGGAAACCTTATCATCTATTGGTCAGATAGTTAGCGGTATCAGGAAGGCTTCGACGGAGCTGGGAGAAGTATCTACAGACTTTAGAAATATTTTTGATACTATGGCAGAGGCAGTAGACCGTGCCGAAAGTGAAGTGGGGGTAATAGCTGGTAATACCATGACACAGGCAGAACAGGTTGCAGATATGAAATTGAAGGTTGATGCAATAGGTGATGCCATTGAAAAGATTACACAAAATATTGATAACTTGGCAAATAGTGCTGAACTGATGAATAATTACGATAAGTCAGTTGAAGGTATTTTAAGTGAGCTTATGGTAATAAGTCAGAAGAATAGTGAAGCTATCGAAAATGTTAGACAACAGACAGAACTGACCAACCAGTCTGCACAGAAGATTCGTTCAGCAACAGAGATTATTGCAGGAATTTCTTCACAGACAAATCTTCTTGCACTTAATGCAAGCATCGAAGCTGCAAGAGCTGGAGAACACGGAAAAGGCTTTGCGGTTGTAGCGGAAGAGATAAGAACATTGGCAGACCAATCAAAGGAATCTACACAACAGATTGAAAATGTGGTTTCTGCCCTTTTGGATAATTCAAATGTTAGTGTGGAGATTACTAAGGAGGTTTCAGAAGCATTCTTGAAACAGAATGAAAAAATCAAGGACACGGAAGTGATATTTGGTTCTTTGAATTGCGAAGTTGCTAAGGTAAGTGATGCCATTAGTGAAATTGCAGGTGAGATGGAAGGCTTGAATTTACATAAAAATGTCATAGAAAAAGAAGTGGACTTGTTGGCTGAATCAGCAAAGCAGAATGCAGATAGTGCAGGAGCTACAACGGAAAATGTAGAAGAATTGAATCAGATTGTAGATGAGTGCAACAAGTCTACAGAGGTGGTGATAAATGTTTCAAAGGAATTGATAGGCTATATTGGGAAGTTTGGCGAGAACGCCGTGAGGGATAGAATAAACAATTCGTATTACAGTAAATGACATTGGTAAAGGTGATGTTCTGACAAAGTAGAAAATGGAGGTTAACATGCCAAATTACATACAATTATCAAAAGAACTTCAAGATAGAATACAGGAGGACCGCCGCAATTATTGGCAAAATCCTTATGCTTGTCCTAATGAGAATGTTGTTCGTCGTAAGGAAAGTCACGAACACATTTGGCGACCGGCTTTTGTCAAGGATTGTGAAAAGATAATGCATATGCCGCTATATAACCGATATGCAGACAAGACGCAGGTGTTTTCGTTGTATAAGAATGATGATATTTCAAGACGTTCAAGCCATGTGCAGTTGGTTTCACGAATTGCCAGAAATATTGGTAATATGCTTGGGCTCAATACAGACCTGATTGAGGCTATATCTTTGGGCCATGACATTGGTCATACGCCATTTGGCCACGCCGGTGAGCGCAAGCTTAATGAGATTTATAATGCCCATACCGGCAGATATTTCAATCATAATGTTCATAGTGTGCGTGCTCTTGATAAGATATATCAATTGAATTTGAGTTTGCAGACTTTGGATGGTATTGTTTGTCATAATGGCGAAATGGAGCTTGAGGAGTATCGTCCACAGCCATATTCTGATTTTGAGACATTTGATGAAAAGATTAATGCCTCTTATGCGGAAAAGGGTGCGGACAGAAAATTGATTCCGGCTACACTTGAGGCCTGTGTAATGCGAGTGTCAGACATTATTGCGTACTTAGGCAAGGACAGACAGGACGCTGAGAAGCTTGGATTATTTGATACAAAGCCTGCATATGCCAATGGTGCAATCGGAACACAGAATGCTGAGATTATTAATAATATGATTGTCAATATTGTCGAGAACAGCTACGGCAAGGATTACATCAAAATGGATAAAGAATATTTCGATGCATTTTCAGCAGCTAAGAAGGAAAATTATGAATTGATTTACGGAAATCATAAGATTGACAGCGTGTATAAGGAAGTTATCAATCCTATGATGGAGGCTCTGTATGAGCGACTGCTTATGGATGCGAAGAATCATAATAGAGATTCAATTTTGTACAAGCATCACATTGATTATGTTCAGAAATATATTGGCTATTATTCAAAGGTGAAGTATGAAGAAAATAAGCCAGATGACATTGTTATGGATTTTATTGCCAGCATGACGGATGATTATTTTGTGGAGCTATATAAATATCTGTTCCCGGATGGAAAGTATGATGTTAAGTATGTGGGATATTTTGAAGAAGAATTGGAGACTAAATATGAATGAAACATTAAGGACTATAGCTACACGTTATTCGTGCCGTAGCTATACAGGAGAGAAAATTGAGAAGGAAAAGATTGAAGCTATTTCGTTGGCAGCAGTACAGTCACCAAGTGCAATGAATATGCAGCCTTGGCAGATTGTTGTGATTCAGGACAAGGCATTAATTGATGAAATGGATGCAGCGGTAATGGATATGCTTTCAAAGCAGGAGGATAAGTCATTCTATGACAGAATTATGGGCAGAGGTGGAAAAATTTTCTACAATGCGCCTTGTATGTATGTTATTGCCGTGAAAAATGATGCTGCATTGGATTGTGGTATTGTCAGTGAAAATATTGCGCTAGCTGCAAGTTCTCTTGGACTTGGAAATGTTATTTGCGGGTTAATGCGATTGGTATTTGATACTGAAAAGGGTGCTGAATTTAAGGCTAAAATCATACCGGAAGGTTATGAATTTGGAATGTCAGTTTTGGTGGGATATGCAACACAGAGTGAAGGAAAGCCACATGAAGCTGACATGAGTAAGATTTCTTACATTGGTTGAGTGAATAAATAATTAGGCACTGATAATGAGGTGTGCATCAGTGCCTTTTTATCTTGACAATTGCTGGTTTTAGGTTTAGCATAGCAATATCACGTTTTAGATAGGAGGAGTTATATACGTTATACAAAAAAATTCAATTAGAAAAGAAAAGACTCAAAAAAGAAATTCATTTATTGAAAAAACAAATCAGTAAATTACCACCAGGACATCTTATTAGTTCAAAAAATAGTAATCGATACAAGTGGTATCAAAGTGATGGTCATAGTAAAAACTATATCCCGAAGAAAAATCAAAAATTAGTAGAAGAACTTGCTGTAAAAAAGTATTTATCATGCAGACTAGAAGAACTTCAAATAGAAGAACAGGCTGCTAATGCATATCTTGAAAAATGTAAAGATATGGAAAATATTCAAAAGTCAGATGAATTAATTCATAAAGACTCTCGTTATTATCAATTTTTAAACCAATATTTCACACCGTTATCAGAAGAATTAGTTCAATGGTCCAATGCACCCTATGATAAAAGTAACTATAAGCTTGAAAATTTGAAATGTAAATCAGCTCAGGGGAATATGTTTCGCTCTAAATCAGAGGCTATTATAGAAGGATTATTATATACTCATAAAATTCCATATCGTTATGAGTGTGCGTTGGATTTGTCCGGTCATATTGTATATCCGGATTTTACAATTAGGCATCCTAAAACCGGACAGATATATTACTGGGAACATTGCGGAAAAATGGACGACATAGATTATGTGAAACGCTTTTGTAGAAAGTTGGAGGAGTATGCAAAGAATGGAATAGTGCCATCTATAAATTTAATTCTTACATATGAAACTGCTGAATCGCAGTTTGATATTGAATTGGCAGAAAAAATTATTCAATACTATTTTGAATAGTTTCATATCTATGATTGCAGGGCACTGTGTATGAAAAGAGAAGTATAGTGCCCCGGGAGAAGGTATAGTCAGGGTACTAGGGGATAAATAAGGAGTATGGTACCCTGAGGACAAGCACAACCAGGGTACTATGGTGAGAATAAAAGGTGTGGTGCCCTGATAACAGGCGCAACCGGGGTACTATGAAAAGAAAAATTAAACCTGTACCCTGTAAGAAAAAATGCTGGGGTACTATCAATGGAAAATTAACAATAGTGCCCTGATAAGCCGTGCACCATTCGCTACACTGCGTTACGCTCATGTCGGGCTGTCGCCCTATAATCCATAAAATAATAAAAGCTGTAGAAATCCATAAATGCATTTCTACAGCTTTTCTCAATCTGGGTTTTACATGACTTATAGCGTAGCGCCAAAGTCTGATACGATTACCTGACCTGTGATTGCTCTTGACTCATCACTTGCAAGGAAAAGTAAGATGTTTGCAACATCCTCTGGCATACAGATAGGCACTGATAAGTTCATATGCTTTCTCATCTGACCAAACATATCCTGGTTAAGTGTAGCTGGGTCTGTTTTTGCCATTGGTGTAGCGATTGAGCTTGGGTTGATTGAATTACAACGGATACCTGTGCCTGCAAAACGCATAGCTGTGTGCTTTGTTAAACCGATAACGGCAGCCTTGCTTGTAACATAAGCAGCACCGCCTGTACCGAACTGACCTGCAACAGAATCAAGGTTGATGATTGAACCTGAATTATTCTTCATCATTTCCTTAACAGCTGCTCTTGTACAGTATAAAGTTCCCTTTGTATTAATACCAAGTACCCATTCGAGGTCCTCGTCTTCGTAACAGTCAATTGGCTTAAGGCCTGCTTCGAGAACACCAGCATTATTTACTAATACGTCTACCTTGCCATAAGCTTCAACAGTCTTTGCAATAAGGTTTTCAGCTTCTTCAACCTTAGAAACATCAGTCTGAACGACTAATACTTCTCCGCCGGCAGCTCTGATTTCTTCGGCAACCTCCTCTAATTGTGGAAGACGACGAGCGCTGATAACAACCTTGGCGCCCTCCTTTGCAAATAATTTGGCAGCGCAAGCGCCTACACCAGAGTTACTACCTGTGATAATGGCAACTTTACCATCTAAACGTCCCATGTAACGTTCTCCTTTCCACTGCAAAAGTCTTGCCTGTGTGCTTGAACCTTTACAGATTTATATGTAATTTTTCTTAACAATAAGATAATACTATTATAAATTCAGAAATCATATAAGTCAATCTTTAGTCATCGGGTGCTCATTCGAACACGCCTTGACATCAGATATTGCAGAAAAAAGTACTGATGAGATTAATGAAATAATTGCAGAGCAATTTTCGTTCGACCATTTTCGCTGGCAGCAGGAAAATACTAAGAATGGCTATATAAAAGCGTTAGAAGGAAAGACAGAAATTAATCATATTCCTGACTGGTATAGCTGGGAAAGAGAATGTGTGAAAAAAGAAATAGATGAAGGCTTGTATTCGCTGGAGGGCTTTGAACTGACTGGTGCTGATGGAAAGCTTGATTATAAGCAAAAGCCTGAACGTTCGTATAGTCTGAATTCTGATTTTTATTGGTATGAGAAGGGGAATGTGATAAATATTGGAAATAAAGATATGCAATTTTATTGCATACCGAGGGATTCGGGTGATATTGTGGCAAAAGCAAGACTTGCAACGGAAGAGATGTATAAAATATTGAAAAAAAATATTAGTGAAAAAGTCTAGTAAAAATGCATAAAAGATAAAATATTATGTCAATTTGTACAAAAGTACCTATTGACAATATATGTATAATATTGTTATAATGGGCGCAACACGACATAGTGTTGCGCGTTCTTGTTGCACTAACAAAAATATTAAAAGGTAGAGGTTGGCAATGAATTATACAACGGAAGGAAAACAGAGTATCAACATAGGTGATATTGCTGTAGCACTTGGAGTTTCCAAAACTACTGTTTCCAGAGCTATTTCCGGAAAGGGTAGGATAAGTGCGGAAACCAGGGCAAGGGTAAAAAATTATATTGAAGAGCACAACTATAGACCTAATGTAATGGCGAGAGGCTTGGCGAATAATAAGACTTATAATATTGCGCTGTTGTTGCCATCAGAGTTTTCTAAGTTTGAACAGCCATTTAGTAGAGAAAGTCTTAGTGGGGTTTACAAAACTGCGGTTAAGTGTGACTATGATGTGGTTATTACGATTGCGCAACCAAATGATTTGGCACCGGTTCGCAGAGTTGTGGAGAATAAGAAGGTTGATGGTTGTGTGTTGTTTCAGGCAACGGAAAATGATGTGGTGATTTCTTATTTGAAGGATAATAATGTTCCGTTTGTTCTGATGGGCAGCTGTGAAGACCCGGATATCATTCAGGTTGACAATACTCAAAAGGAAGCTTGTCAGGAGCTTGCAACGATTCTTTTGTTGCAGGGAGTCAGAAAGATTGCGATACTTGGTGGAAGCATGCTTAACCAGGTTAACAAAAACAGATATGACGGTTTTATGAAGGCATGTGATAATCTTGGTTGTAAATTGGATAACAGTCAGATATTTACAGGACTTGATAATGATATATTAATTGGGAGAGCTGCTGCAGATGCCATTGGAATGGGTGCTGAATGCCTTATATGTATGGATGATATCATCTGTACGGAGGTATTGAAATATATCGAGAAAACAGAGTATTGTATACCGGAAGATGTGAGGGTTGCATCATTTTACGACAGTCAGATGCTCAGAGATTACTGGGTTTCAGTTACGGCAATACATTTCGATGCTGAAGAGCTTGGAAGTGTAGCCTGCAGGTTATTGCTTGATATACTGGATGACAGAGTGGTTGAGAGAAAGACTGAGCTGGGTTATCAGGTGGTTCTTAGAGAATCAACAAAAATTAAATAATGCCAAAATGCCGGGCGTACAGAAATTTCTTCCTCTGTATAGCTCGGCTTTCTATATATTAGAGGTTGGTATGCAAAAGTGCGCATTTTCGACATTTTGTTGTAATCGGATTTGCTTTTGCGCAAGTAAAAAATGTCAAAAAATGGGACAAGCGCAACTCTTGCGCGCAAAAATACTAAGAAAATTGTGCAAGTTGCACAAAAACGGTATCACTAAAATGTGTAAAGTGGACATAGACAACAAAAAAAGTTAGTGATAAACTGTAATCACAAAAGGCAACCGATTGCGCAACAAAATTAAATCAATTTAAAAAACAAAAAAATAGGAGGATTTAAGAATGAAACTTAAAAAATTAGTTGCACTTGGTATGGTTGGTATCATGACACTTGGCTTAGTTGCTTGTGGCGACAAGGATAAGGATAATGGTGGTACTGACAGTGGCAAGACAGATGGTGGAAACACAACAACAGAAAAGGTAGACGTATCACTTAGAATGTGGGGCGCTGAAGAAGATCAGGATATGCTTCAGGAAATGATTGATTCATTCAAGGAAGAATACAAAGATGTAGCTAACATCACAGTTGAGTTAGGTGTTGAATCAGAATCTACTGCTAAAGATACAATCCTTACAGACGTTGAAACAGCAGCAGATGTTTTCGCATTCGCTTCTGACCAGATCAACGACTTAGTTAAGGCTGGTGCTCTTCTTGAGCTTGACAGCAATGTAGATGCAGCTCTTAAGAACTACACAGGCAAGGGTGTTGATGATATTAAATCAGCAAATGCTTCAGGTTCTGTAGATGCAGCTTCAGTTGATGGAAAGATGTATGCATTCCCTATGAGTGCTGACAATGGTTACTTCTTATTATATGATTCAAGTGTATTATCAGAAGACGATGTTAAGTCATGGGATGCTATGCTTGCTGCAGCTGATAAGGCTGGCAAGAAGGTTGGTATGGTAATGAACTCAGGCTGGTATAATGCATCATTCTTCTACGGCGCAGGCTTTACAACAGGTTTAAATGCTGATGGTACAACAGCAATTGACTGGGCTGGCGAAGCTGATTACACAGGTGTAGAAGTTGTTCAGGCTATGTTAGCTATTACAGGACATTCAGCATATATGTCAATTAACGATGGTGAAACAGCAGCAGCTTTCTCAAGCGGTAACTACTGTGCAATCGTTTCTGGTACATGGGATGTAGGTGCTGCAGCTACTGATGAAACAGCAGCTTCAGGTGCTACAGGTGCTTGGGGTGAAAACTTCAAGGCTACAAAGCTTCCAACATATACATGCGCTGGTGACCAGGTACAGCAGGGTTCTGTTGCAGGCTTCAAGCTTGTAGGTGTTAACCCATACTCAGAGAACTCAGGTTGGGCAGCATTACTTGCTGAGTGGATTACAAACGAACAAAATCAGAAGCTTCGTTTCGAAAAGAGAGCAATTGGTCCTTCAAACATTAATGCAGCATCTTCAGACGAAGTAAAGAATAACATTGGTATCGCAGCATTATCTGAGCAGTCAGCATATGGTATTGTTCAGACAGTAGGCGGTAAGTTCTGGGATCCAACAGCTTCATTTGGTAAGCAGATCGCAGATGGAACAGTTAGTGCAGATGATACAGCAGCAATTCAGAAGTTACTTGATGATATGACAACTGGTGTTACAGCAGCTGTAGAATAATAATTGAAACATAAATTTTAAATTAATCAAAAAGCGTCCTAGGTTTTTCAACCCGATAATCCCGGGACGCTTTTTTTCACCAAAAAAGGGAGAAAAAAGCCATGGAAAAGATTAAAAACGGTCTTGGAGCTTTCTTCAAAGCTGTAGGAGGTTTCTTTAAAAACTTCGGTACTGCAGTTGCTAAAGGTGACTTCTTTGTAAAGTTATCCGTAATATGGTGGGGTGCAGGATATCTTAGAAGAAAGCAGTATATAAAAGCAATATTATTAACTATATTAGAGGTAGGAATAATTTATTATTCCGTGAGCTTTGCGGCAGACTACGTTGCTAAGTTTGGTTCGTTGGGTACGGTACAGCAGGAAAAGGTATTTAATCCTGTAACTATGAAAACAGAGTTTAATGATTATGATAATTCATTCCTTATATTATTAATGTCACTGATTACATTTGTTATTTGGATTGCGTCATTTATCTTTGCACTCAGTAATACAGTAGCAACATATAATTTACAAAAAAGAGCACAACAGGGGCTTCACATCAACTCATTTATAGAGGATGTAAAAGAACTTGTTAATCATAAATTTCATGTTACATTATTGTCATTGCCGGTAATTGGTATCGTGGTATTCACAATCATACCTTTGCTTGTAATGATATTGGTAGCATTTACCAATTATGACCAGAATCATATGCCACCAAACAGCTTGTTTTCATGGGTTGGATTTGACAACTTTGTGAATCTGTTTAAGAGCGGTGGTTTGACAGTAACATTTGGATATGCATTTGTAAGAATACTTGCATGGACACTTGTATGGGCGTTCTTTGCAACTATAACTACATATCTTGGCGGTATTTTATTATCATTATTAATTAATAATAAGAAAACAATATTTCCTAAGCTTTGGAGATTGATGTTCGTAATTACAATTGCGGTACCACAGTTCGTATCGTTGCTTTTGGTAAAATACTTTTTTGCAAATCAGGGTATTGTTAATACAATATGTGCAAATATCGGTTTGACTGACTGGTTACAGGATATAGGACTTATTTCAACAAACTTTATTCCTTTCTTATCAGCTCCGGGCTGGGCACATGTAATGATTATCTTAATTAATATTTGGGTTGGTGTTCCATATCAGATGCTTATTGCAACTGGTGTGTTGATGAATATACCAACTGACCAGCTTGAAAGTGCACGTATTGATGGTGCAACACCAAGACAGGTATTCTTTAAGATTACAATGCCTTATATGTTATTTGTGACAGGTCCTACACTTGTTACAGACTTTGTAAAGAATATAAATAACTTTAACGTTATTTATTTGTTACAATCAAATATATATACAACTACTGACCAGGCGATGGCTAACTCCCAGGCTAAGGAAACAGACCTTTTGGTAACGTGGTTGTTTACACTGACACAGGATTACTACAATTATAAGATGGCATCGGCTATTGGTATCGTGGTATTCATTATATGTGCAGTGTTCACATTGGTAGCATTTAATAGGATGATTAAAGGAGACAGAGAGGAGACGTTCAGATAATGAAGAAAACATTTTCAATTTTAGGACACAATTTGTTGTTACTTGTTTTGGCCGTTATATGGATTATTCCTATTGTATGGCTCGTGGTAACATCGTTTAGTACTTATCCAGGTATCAATGTATGGTCATTTTTCCCGGAAAACTGGGGCATAACGGCATATAAAGAGTTGTTGTTTAACTCTGACTCTGTAGCAATGTTCCCAAAATGGTTTATGAATACATTGTTAGTAGCTATATTTAGCTGTATTATAACAAGCTTGTTTACAATTATGGTTGCATATGCAATGTCGTGCATGCGTTTCCCAATGCGTAAACCAATGATGAATATAGCAGTTATATTGAATCTTTTCCCAGGTTTCTTATCAATGATTGCTATTTACTTTATACTTAAGACTATAGGACTTACAAACAGTCACATAGGACTTATACTTGTGTATTCGGGTTCATCAGGACTTGGATACCTTATAGTAAAGGGATTTTTTGATACAATTCCAACATCCCTTCGTGAGGCAGCATATCTTGATGGTGCTACAGAGGCACAGATATTTTCAAGGATTGTTTTGCCTATGAGTAGACCGATTATTGTTTATACGATTATCAGTTCGTTCATGGCACCTTGGATGGATTTCGTATTCGCGAAGATGATACTTAATTCAGGTATCGCGTCTCAGTGGACAGTAGCAATTGGTTTGTATAACATGCTTGAAAAGAGCTTGATTAATCATTACTTCACACAGTTCTGTGCTGGTGGTGTATTGATTTCAATACCAATTTCAATATTATTCTATTTTATGCAAAAATTCTATGTCGAAGGTATTGCCGGCGGCGCAGTGAAAGGTTAGGATGAAAAAATGAGTGAATTTATAGTAAATATTATTCATAGACCTGAAATGGTTCCTGAATATGCTGAAAAGGTTACAGGTCATGGTAAAGCAGAAGATATAGGAAGAAAGGCTCTTTTAACAGAGAGTCTTGACATCTTCAAAACACAGCAGGATGCTGCACATAGCAATGGATTAAAGACAACAATCCAGATGACATATGCAAGTTTATTTAATGATGAAGCCGTAGCAATCGCTAAGGAGCATCATGAAAAGTACGGAGATGAAATCTCTTTAACACTTTTAGGTCTTCCATGCGAGGAGTTCAGAAAGAAATATAAGACAAAGGATTTCTGTATCTGGATGTTCGATATGGATATGAAGAAGGAAGTTGTTGATGATGTATTCGGCAAATTCTATGAGAAGTTTGGTTTCTATCCTGAATCAACAGGAAGCTACTACATGGATGCAGATTTAACAAACTATATTAAGGAAAAGTACCCAAGTGTTAAGTGTGCGGTTGCAACATGTTGGGAAGAAGGTCCTAAGGCATACCACACATGTAACAACAGCTGGTATACATTGATGGACGGCGGTCCATGGGCTCCATGGA
>CAYWDL010000041.1:0-11861 GCA_964457015.1 uncultured Roseburia sp.
AGCGGGATTTCAAGCAATCTGAGAAAGATAATATAGAAAAATTTAAAAATCGACTTGAAAGATACGCAATAAATGTTACAATAAGGAGAGAAATGGGAAGAGATATAAATGGCGCATGTGGGCAATTAAGGAAAAGTTATAACGAAGAACTATTAAAGGTAAAGGAGGGAGAAACATGAAAGCATTTGCGTTGACAGATGTGGGGCGAAGCAGAACGACTAATCAGGATTACGTCTATTTATCGATAGATGCTGTCGGTACTCTCCCCAATTTGTTGATTGTTGCAGATGGAATGGGTGGACATAAGGCTGGTGAAGTGGCATCGGAAAATGCAGTTATGTCCGTTGTGGAATCTGTAAAAAACAGCAAGATGAAAGATATTGTTTCTATTATTGAAGAAGCGATAACCTGTGCCAATGACGACTTGATGAATCTGTCAAGGTCAGATTCAAAGTATGAGGGAATGGGAACGACGATGGTTTTGGCAACTATTGTTGATGATGCAATGTATGTTGCAAACATTGGTGACTCAAGGTTGTATTTAATCAATGACGAGATTCACCAGATAACCAGAGACCATTCATATGTTGAAGAGATGGTCAGCATAGGTGAACTGGATAAAGAGAGCGCACGAACTCATGAGAAGAAGAATATTATTACCAGAGCGATAGGCGTTGTTAAAGGTACTGAGGCAGATTTCTTTGAGGTCCAATTGAATAGTGGAGATATGATACTTATGTGTTCAGACGGATTAACCAATATGGTTGATGATGAGCGCATTAAGCGGATTATAAAAGGTAATGAAGAAGTTGAAGATGCAGTACATACATTGATCGATGCTGCCAATGATAATGGCGGAAAAGATAATATAGCGGTGTTGCTGGCAAAGGTAGAATAATTGGAAAGGCATATGGAAAGGACCATATAAATTAGGTGTAAAATGATGATAAGAAAAGGAATGTTTATTGGAGATCGTTACGAAATAATTGATAAGGTAGGCTCTGGCGGAATGTCAGATGTTTACAAGGCGAAGGATCATAAATTAAACAGGTTTGTGGCTGTTAAGGTATTGAAGTCTGAATTCTGTGAAGACAAGAGCTTTGTTTCAAAGTTCAAAATTGAAGCACAGTCTGCAGCAGGACTTGCTCATCCAAACATTGTAAATGTATATGATGTTGGAGAAGATCAGGGTATATATTATATCGTGATGGAGCTTATTGAAGGTATTACTCTTAAGAAATATATTGAAAAGAAGGGTAAGCTTCCGGTAAAGGATGCTATCAGTATTGCAATTCAGGTAGCGCAGGGTATTGAAGCAGCCCATAATAATCATATTGTTCATAGAGATATTAAGCCACAGAATATTATTATTTCAAGAGAAGGTAAGGTTAAGGTTACAGACTTTGGTATTGCAAGAGCTGCATCTGCTAATACAATTAATTCTAATGCAATGGGCTCTGTTCATTACATTTCGCCTGAGCAGGCAAGAGGTGGTTATATCGATGAAAAGAGTGATATTTACTCACTTGGTATTACCATTTATGAGATGATTACAGGCAGAGTGCCATTTGAGGGTGACTCAACTGTTACAATCGCATTGCAGCATATTCAGGAGGAAATTCCAAGTGCAAAGATGTTTGTTCCGGAATTACCTGTAAGTGTTGAAAAGATTATTGAGAAATGTGCGCAGAAGAAGCCGGAAAGAAGATATCTTAAGGTATCATCGCTTATAGCTGATTTGAAGAAATCATTAATATCACCGGATGAGGATTTTGTGGTTATTGCACCCGCATCAAATAATAATGCTACAATTATGATAACTGATGATGAAATATCAGTTATAAAAGAAAATGCTAATAAAGTATCGGTTGATGACGTAGATGAAGATTTGGTTGAAGAAGATGAATTAGATGAGAACGAAGAGGATGACTGGTTATCAGAATCAGATGATATTGATGAAGGTAATCCAAAGCTTGATAAGGCAGTTGCAATAGTTGGTATTATTGCTGCCATAGTTATTCTCATTGTTGCTATTTCACTATTTTCTAAGTCAATGGAGAAGTGCGGTGGAAATACAGATGGCAAACAGAATCAGACAGAAGGAAGTACAGACCAAACTGATGATGTTAGAAATGCTACTGTTCCGGATTTGTTTGAAATGACAGAGGATGAAGCTATTGAGAAGCTTGAAAGCGTGGGACTTTCATACAAGGTTGAGTCTTCTACCAGTGATAAGGTAGATGAAGGTCTTGTAATGTCACAGAATGTTAAGGCTGGTAATGTGGTTTCAAAGGGAACCGTTATTACCATTACAATAAGTACAGGTGGAGAAGTGAAAGAAATTCCTGATGTTATAGGTAAAACTCAGGAAGAGGCATTTAAGATTTTGGCAGAAGAATATGGTCTTGAGGTTGTTTCACAGTATGAAACATCAGAGGATTATGATAAGAACATTGTATTTAAGACAAATCCTGAAGCGCCTATTAAGCTTAAACGCGGTGATAAGATAACATTGTATGTAAGTCTTGGCGAAGATGAATTTGCGGTAGTTCCAAGTGTTGTAGGAAAAACAGAGGACGCTGCAAGAAAGGCTCTTGAAGAAGAGGGCTTCATAGTTGAAATCGAAGAAGATTATAGTGAAACAGTTTCAAAGGGTCGTGTAATCTCTATGGA
Organism: uncultured Roseburia sp.; assembly: GCA_964457015.1. Lineage (GTDB taxonomy): Bacteria > Bacillota > Clostridia > Lachnospirales > Lachnospiraceae > SVEL01. The sequence continues at coordinate 2,674 of CAYWDL010000041.1, forward strand.
TAGAGAAGTAGGCTCTAAGTTACCAAAGGAAGAAACTATTACAATTACAATAAGTTTGGGTAAGAAGCCTAAGGAAACAGAAACTACAACAAAAGTATCTGATAAGCTTGTTGCAAGCTTTGCTGAGTTTGATTATTCAGATTTTACAAATATTCCATCTATCTTCACTGATGCTACAGAGGATACAGGTAGTGAAGAGGAAACAACACCGGTAGAAGGTGAAACAGCAGAAGGCGATGCATCAGGAGATACAACTACAGACTCTAAACCAACAGTTGTATCATCAAGCTTGTCAGCATATGTAATATATACTACAGTTGATGGTTCTGAGGTTAAAAAGCCTGTTACACTTTCAACAACTGTATTTTCTGAAGCTTTCAAGCAGAGTTCAAATATTGAAATCGAGGCTAATAAGGATGATGTAGATGGCGTTGTTGCATATTTGTATGTTGAGCTTACCTACACATATACTGAAGGCGGAGAAGAAAAGACAGATACAGTTGTAATCTACACTGATGATGATGCATTCAACTAAGAGAGGTAAAACTTGATTGGTAAGATAATTAAAGGTATTGCAGGTTTCTACTATGTACATGTTGTACATAGTGGAACCTATGAATGTAAGGCAAAGGGCATATTTCGTTATAAAAACATTAAGCCGCTGGTTGGCGATAATGTTGAGATTGAGGTTCTTGACGAGGAAGCAATGTTGGGAAACATAATCGATATTGCCCCGAGAGAAAATCAGCTTATAAGACCGGCTGTTGCCAATATAGACCAGGCGCTGGTGGTTTTTGCTTTAAAGAGTCCGGTTCCAAACCTGAATCTGTTGGATAGATTCTTAGTTATGATGGAAACTCAGAATGTTGAGACAATTATATGTTTTAACAAGCTTGATTTGGTTGACGAAGAGGATATTACGCTTCTTCGCGAAACCTATGAGAATGCCGGCTATAAGGTGTTATTTGCCAGTGCTGATAAGGGTATTGGAATAGATGAGGTAAAAGCAGTTATTGTTGGTAAGACAACCGCATTTGCAGGACCATCGGGGGTTGGTAAATCATCTATACTTAATGCCATTATGCCTATGGCGAATTCACAGACTGGTGATATAAGCAAGAAAATACAAAGAGGAAAGCATACTACACGTCATACAGAGATATTTAATGTGGAGGGAGATACATATTTGATGGATACCCCGGGATTTAGTTCTATGTATGTGTGTGAGTGCGAGAAGGAAGAATTAAAACAGTATTTTCCGGAAATATATGAATATGAGGGAGAATGCCGTTTCAATGGGTGTGTACATATTAATGAACCTGATTGTAGGGTGAAGGAACGGTTGGAAGCTGGTAAAATCGGAAAAACCAGGTATGAAAACTATGCTTTGCTGTACAATGAGATTAAAGATAAAAAACGATATTAATGATGGAGGGACATGGGTTTATGATGAAATTATCACCTTCGATTTTAGCTGCTGATTATGCCAAATTGGGCGAAGAGATTAAGACAGTGGTAAATGCAGGTGCACAGTACATTCATTTGGATTGTATGGATGGTAATTTTGTACCAAGTATGTCTATAGGTATGCCTGTAATAAGAAGCATAAGAAAGGTTACAGATGCGGTGTTTGATGTGCATCTTATGGTTTCTGAGCCACTTAGATTTTTGCAGGCATATAGAGATGCGGGTGCAGATATTATAACTGTTCATGCAGAAGCATGTAATCAGTTAGATATAACTATTGCGAAAATAAAGGAGCTGGGCTGTAAGGCAGGAGTTGCACTTAATCCGGCAACACCGCTTAGCATGCTTGATTTTGTGCTTGAAAATATTGATATGGTACTTGTGATGGGTGTTAATCCGGGCTTTGGCGGTCAAAAGTACATTCCTAGTATGACTAGAAAGATTAGTGAGTTACGTAGAATGATTGACGAGAGAGGCTTCGACGTGGACATCTCTGTAGATGGTGGTATCACATTGGATAATGTTAGAACTGTAATCGATGCAGGTGCTAATATAATTGTAGCCGGTTCAGCGGTGTTTAATGGCGACAAAACAAAGAATGTTCAAGACTTCCTTGAAGTATTCAGAAGCTATGATAACAGTATTGAAGAATAGAATATGAGAATAATATATGGGGCATATCAGTTATGGATTTTGCCCCTTATTGTATAGTAAAATGGTGAGATGATGAAAAGGAAAAGATTATATAAAAATTTAATATTGTTGATGGTTATCTGTATTTCATCATTATTTTCCATAAAAAGCTATAGTGATGTAGTGTTAGTGGATAGTACTGCAATAAGGGTTGGACTTGAAGGAATATATTATAATCAGTCAAGTATGAGTATTAGAAATAGCAGCATTGTTTTGGGATATTGCTCGAAAAATACATTTGTCAGTCAAGTGACATTTAAGACAGATGGCATTACGTTTACCCCGTATAAGGACAGTTTTGTGACCAGTGGAAGCTATGGAAGCTATGAGGAAGCATTGAGTGCGGCTAATGCCAAGGGAGATAATTGTGTACCCATAGTGACATATGTGGACCAGTGGGCAGTAGCAACATTGGGTGCAGGAACAACTGACAAATATGCAGTCAGAGTAACCGGAAATGGTGTGGATATGCTGTATACCATCGATGACAGGGGTCAGTATCCACAGTTTGCTGCTGATAATGAAGTGTATGTGGATTTGGGAGAGAGGCAGTACAGAGGAAGAATTGAGATTGGAACATATGGAAATGCCAGTTTGAAAACTGTCAATGTGGTTGAACTGGAGGAATATCTATATAGTGTGGTTGCCTGTGAAATGACAGCAAGCTGGCATATGGAGGCATTAAAGGCACAGGCGGTGTGTGCAAGAAGCTATGCTGTGTGTTCAACAGGATATGGTGGAAGCACAAATGTTGACACGCCTTATACAATAAATGACACTACTGCAAGTCAGGTGTACAGAGGCTACGGAAGTGAGCATGAGAGAAGTATTGAGGCGGTAAAGGCAACAAAGGGAGAGGTTATTTATTACAAGGGAGAAGTCGTAAAAGGGTTCTATTCATCAACAAGCGGTGGCAGTACTGAAAATGTGGAGGATGTATGGGGAAGTCCATATGGCTATTTGAGACAGGTATCTGATATATATGAGCTGTATCCGGAGTTGGCGCCTTGGATAATGACTTTTACAACAGAAGAGATTGAACAGCTGCTGTATGAGAATAATATTAATGTTGGAAATGTGACTGATATACGTCCAAATGTATTTACAAATTCGGGAAGAGTGTACGCTATGGAGGTGGTCGGTGACGAAGGTCGACATACTATAACAGGTGAGCAGCTTAGATTATATTTCAGTCTTTACAGTACCAAGTATAAGGTGGTAAAATATGGCGATAATCCTGATTATGTAGCAACTGTGTCCGATAGCAGAATTACCAATGTGAATATAAGTGATTCATATATAATGAATGGTGATAACGAAAGCAAGAAGGCATCTTCAAGTTTGGAACAGTATGTAGTTTTAAGTGCTGACAATCTTACAAATTATCCAAGAGTGGTTCCGGAAAACAAGGATACATATTATCTTGCAGGAATGGGATATGGACATGGCATAGGAATGAGCCAGTCAGGAGCACTTGGAATGGCGGAAAATGGATTTGATTATATAGAAATATTGGAGCACTATTATACAGGTGTAGAGATAAGATAAGGAAAGGGCAGAAAAATGCAGCTTAAAGATTTTTACTATGATTTACCTGAGGAGCTTATTGCTCAGGACCCAATAGAAGACCGCTCTGCAAGCAGATTGATGCATGTGGACAGAAGTAGTGGACAGCTTGTACACAAGGTTTTTAAAGATGTTATAGATTATTTGAATGAGGGGGATTGCCTCGTTATTAATAATACAAAGGTTATCCCGGCAAGACTCATGGGTGAAAGAGAAGGAACAGGAGCCGTAATTGAGGTATTGTTGCTAAAAAGAAGGGAAAATGACATCTGGGAGACGTTGGTAAAGCCTGGAAAGAAATGTAAGATTGGAACTAAGATTATATTTGGTGAAGGTTTACTTACCGGTACGGTTGTAGATGTTGTTGAGGAAGGTAACAGACTTATTAAGTTTGAGTATGAAGGAATATTTGAGGAAATACTTGATAAGTTGGGACAGATGCCTTTGCCTCCATATATTACCCACAAGCTTCAGGATAAAAACAGATACCAGACTGTTTATGCAAAGCATGAGGGCTCGGCGGCTGCACCTACAGCGGGCTTGCATTTCACAAAGGAGCTTTTGAAGAAGATTGAAGAAAAGGGTGTAGTCATTGCCAATGTAACCTTACATGTTGGTCTTGGAACATTCAGACCTGTTAAGGTTGATAATATTCTTGAGCATCATATGCATTCAGAGTTTTATATGATTGATGAAGCAGAGGCTGAAAAGATAAATAATGCAAAGAAAAATGGCAAGCGAGTAATTGCAGTTGGTACAACGAGCTGCAGAACTCTTGAGTCGGCAACTGATGAGAATGGCGTGCTTAGGGCAGAAAGCAGAAATACAGATATATTTATTTATCCGGGATACAAGTTTAAGATGATAGATGGTCTTATCACTAACTTCCATTTGCCGGAATCAACATTACTTATGCTGGTATCAGCATTTTCTTCAAGAGAGATTATGTTGAATGCATATGAAAAGGCTGTGGAGGATAAGTATAGATTCTTTAGCTTTGGCGATGCTATGATTATTATATAAGGTTACAAGAAACAAAGGAAATATAAAGGGATGGAAAGTTACGTAGTTAAATCATTAAAAACCAAGGATATAAAGGTGTCGGTACCCGGCTCGAAGAGCATAACAAACAGAGCCTTGTTAATAGCAGCTATGACAGAGGGAAAAACTAAGCTGAAGGGTGTGTTGTTTAGCGATGATTCAAGACACTTTTTGCAGGCATTGGTAGATTTGGGATTTGAAGTTGATATAAATGAAAAAGAAAATGAAGTGGTTGTCACAGGTATTGGTGGAGCTATTCCTAAAAAAGATGCAAGGGTATATGTTGGAAGCGCAGGAACTGCCGCCAGATTTTTGACAGCATATCTTGCTTTGTCAGATGGTGAATTTATTATTGATGCATCTGAGCAGATGAAGAAGCGACCAATGAAGCCGTTGTTTGATGCCCTTATATCTATGGGAGCTAATATTGAATATTTGGAAAATGAAGGCTGCCTGCCTATAAGAACTGGTGGGAATGAGGGCTTAAAGAATGATATTGAGCTTGATATAAGCAAAAGCAGTCAGTTTTTAAGTGCACTTCTTATGACAGGAATGCTTGTAAAAGGCGGAATTAAGATACATATTACAAGCGAAAAAAAGACAGGCTCATACATTGATATTACAAGAAAAATGATGGCGTCATTTGGTAAGCTTGTAGCATTTGAGGACGGTGAATACTTTGTTTCAGATGTGCCATATTCAGGTGTGGAATACCAGATAGAGCCTGATGTGTCTGCGGCATGCTATTTCTACGCTATGGCAGCAACAAACGCTTGCAAGGCAATGGTTAGAAATGTACATTTTGACAGTATGCAGGGTGACATAAGGTTCGTAAAGCTGTTGGAAACAATGGGATGTGTGGTTGCTGATACAGATGAAGGTATCGTAGTTGAGGGCCCTGAAAGGGGTCAGCTTAAGGGTGTTGATATTGATATGAATAATTTTTCAGACCAGGCACTTACCCTGGCAGCTATTGCACCATTTGCAAATTCACCTGTAAGTATTAGAAATGTAGCTCATCTTAGAGGTCAGGAGTGTGACAGACTTCATGCTATGGCAAGTGAGCTTACAAGAATGGGAATTAAGTGCCAGGAGGAAGAGGCTTCGATTACTATTTATGGCGGTGAGATTAAGCCGGCAGAGATAGAGACCTATGATGACCACAGAGTGGCTATGTCATTTACTGTGACGGGACTGGCAAGTGAAGGAATAGTAATAAAGGATCCTATGTGTTGCAGAAAGACCTTTGAAGAGTATTTTGAAGTGGTAGACGGATTATGTTAAAAAACAGCCGGGAGCAAAGCTTCCGGCTGAAAGTATTTTACTTCGGATTATGTACAGTAAACCCAAACTTTTCAAGAGTGTCCTTAGCCATGTCCTTATCATTCTGTGATTCAAATTCGATTTCAAGTACACCTTCCTGAAATTCTCGGTTATTAGTAATTCCAATGTTTTTAATATTTATTTTGTTGAGTGCCAAAATAGTAGAAATTCTTGCAATGGCACCTGTTTCATCGATAATATCTGTGTAAAGGCGGTATTTCTTATGAATTAAGCCCTTGCCCTTGTCTGAAAATGTATCCCTGTATTCACGGCTGTCAGTGAACATATCATAGATAAATTTACCATTTGAAGCTTGTAGCTCATCCTTAGTGCTGCTTAATATACTGATGTATTTATCAAGTAAGTCAATGATGTTTTTTGTATTAGTCATACAAATCTGTTCCCACATAGCAGAGGATGAAGAGGCTATTCTTGTAATATCCTTAAAGCCTCCTGCTGCAAGCTGATGCATAGTGTGGTTATCTACATCATTATCGTGGATAAGATTAACAAGCTGCGCAGCGATGATATGTGGTAAATGAGAGATTCCGGCAACTGCAAAATCATGCTCTGCGTATGGCAGGATAACAGGAATAGCACCAATGTCTGTAACTATCTGCTTATACTCCATAAGCTTTTCGTCCTTGGTTTTGGAAGTAGGAGTAATGGCATAAAAAGCATTTTCACAAAGTCTGTCGCTGGAGTTCTCATAGCCTGTTTTCTCTGAACCAGCCATGGGATGACCACCGATAAAGTTTTCTTCAAGACCTTCTTCGATAACGATGTTATGAATATTCTCTTTGACACTTCCAACATCGGTGATAATGCAGCTATCTTTGATATGTGCCTTTAACTCCTTTAAGTACTGACAATTATACTCAACTGGTGTACATAAAAATATATAATCACAATCCTTGAAATTATCGTCAATCTTATCTGTGACAATGTTGGCTGTACCATCAGCTAAAGCTAAAGTACGATTCTTTTCACTTCTATTATAACCGATGATTGTACAGTCTTTATAAACACGGCGAAGAGCTTTGGCAATGGATGCTCCGATAAGCCCGAGGCCGATAAAGCCATATGTGTAGTTTTTCATAATAAGCCTCCATTTATCTAAATCATGGTGTTATTATATCACAAAAATGTGAAAAATAAAGTGTTGACAATAAGTTTTGCATAAAGTAGTGTGAATTCTATGGAAAAAAAATTGATATTGATGTATAATACTAATTTAGGGACAAATTATTATTTATTAAAGGATGTTATATGACTAAGGTTAACAAGATTCCCATAATAGTTATAAGTGTTCTTATAGTTTTAACACTAGTGATTATTATAGGATACATAGTACATCTGAATAAGGATGATGAGATGATTGACATTAATGAGGCGTTTCAAATTGAGCTTCTTGGAACACAAGGGTATGGCTATGTCAATGTTACAGTCAATCCGGACCTTGTTGAAAAAACAGGAATAAGCATGTCCGAGCTTTCATACAAAGTAAGTAAGAGTAATATGTTGTCTAATGGTGAGGTAATAAGAATTACAATCGATAATGCAGCAGGAATTAAGCTGAATGAACAACAGCTTAATTATACAGTGGAAGGTCTCAAGGATGGGACAGACTTAGATATTTTCAAGGACCTTATCATTAAATATAATGCTGATTCAAAGAAGCTTGTACTTGATAACTCGCAGTGTAGTGAGTTTATAAAAGAAAATGTTCTGTTTAGTATTAAGCGAGAGCTTGAAGAATACAACAAGGGTGATGTTGTTGAGATTATAGGTTACGTGGATATGAATGCCGCAACAGACAACAGATATAATATATTATCAACAACATATGAGTATATTGTGGAATAGAGGTTAGAAAGAGAGAAGTATGAAGTCAGTAAAAAAGAAGAAAAAAGATAATAAAAGTTTTGATAGATATTTGGTAGTGTTTTGTACCATTATGGTAATAGTCAGCTGTTTTTACACGATTTACATAGTGAAGCAGGAACGAATGGAAACATATGTTACGCCTTCCGGAAACACAGTCGATACTTCAGTGGTTGACGACAAGGATATTGTTGGTATAACTGCGCGGTATGTGGGTAACGAATGTTATGAGGGAACATATGCCAGCAAGACATCAGTGAAGGTGTATGCTAAGCTGAAGGACAATACAAGAAAAGAAATAGCAAAGTGGGATGGTGTTCTGGGACCTATACAAGAGGGTGAGAATACATTTACCATTATCTATGGTAATTTTTCAACAGAAGTCAAGATAACAGGTACGGATATTGATTCAATAACAATGGCAACAAATTACAACCTCTACTATTTTGATTCGGCAGCAGCAAACAGGCTGGTATCACAGATTAAGGCAGGCGAAAGCACCTATGATGAGGCTTTTGAGGGCGTGTTGTTCTGTGGCGATTCGAGAACAAAAGCGATAGCTACAAGCCTTGCATTGGAAAGTGACCATATTCTTGCAGAAAATGGAGTTGGACTGGAACATCTTGATACATATATGCAGGAATTGTTAAGACGTAATCCTAAAACAATTATTCTTAACTATGGTGTAAATTCGATGTCTGAGTATGAAAAGTCAAGAGATGAGTTCGTGGAAGAGTATAAGGGTCTGCTTCAGGAAATTAAGAGAGCGCTTCCTCAGTCAAGGATTATTGTTGCGGCAATATTCCCGGTAAGTCCTTACTTTGCTGTGGAGCAGCCTAGAATGAACTATATTGATGATATGAATTTGAAGCTTTTTAAGATGTGTATAGACTTGGATATAGAGTTCGTAGACGGAACGGATATTATTAAGACAAATTCAAACCTCTTAAATGCGGACGGACTCCATTTCTCGGACACATTCTATAATCAGTATTGGCTGGAGGAGCTGATAAAGGAAATGGGTATCGGTTTGGTTGATTTGGAATAAATATTTCCATATTGAAAAAATACATTTATTGTATTAAAATATATAAGTTAAGTTATTAAATTTACTAAAGGAGTTAGTTATGGCAGAATTATATAATCACAAAGTTGTTGAGAAAAAATGGCAGAATTATTGGGAAGAGAATGAGACTTTTAAGACAGATGTTTGG
>CAYWDL010000042.1:0-11836 GCA_964457015.1 uncultured Roseburia sp.
CCATAGAATATGCGTAAGAAATTCTAAGGAAACCTTCACCACAGTCACCAAATGCAGTTCCCGGTACTACTGCAAGCTTTTCTTTCTCAAGAAGCTTTGTTGCAAATTCATCTGAAGTCATACCAAACTTCTTGATGTTAGGGAATACATAAAATGCGCCAGCTGCCTCAAAGCACTCAATGCCCATCTCATTAAATGTCTTGATAAGGTACTTTCTTCTCTGGTCATATGACTTACGCATCTCTTCAACATCATCATCGCCATTTCTTAAAGCCTCAACAGCTGCATACTGGCTCACAGTTGGAGCACACATAATAGCAAACTGATGAATCTTCGTCATCTGAGCCATAATATTTTCAGGAGCACATGCATAACCAAGTCTCCATCCTGTCATAGCGTAAGACTTAGAAAAACCGTTGATTAAAACTGTACGTTCCTTCATACCTTCCATTTCTGCAATAGAAACGTGAGTACCGTTATATGACAATTCAGCATAAATCTCATCTGAGATTACGAAAATGTCCTTTTCAATACAAATCTTTGCAATTTCCTCAAGGTATTCTCTTTCCATAATAGCTCCTGTTGGATTATTAGGGAAAGGTAAAATAAGCACCTTTGTCTTGTCTGTAATGCAAGACAATAAAAGTTCCTTTGTAAGCTTGAAGTTGTCCTCTTCCTTAAGCTCACAGATAACAGGAACACCGTATGTAAGCTGAACACATGGTAAGTATGAAACATAACTTGGCTGAGGAATAATAACCTCATCGCCAGGATTTACCATTGCTCTTAATGCGATATCGATGGCCTCACTACCACCAACTGTTATGATAACTTCCTTTTTATGGTCATAATGAACATTAAATCTTCTTGCAAGATACTTACAGATTTCCTCTCTAAGCTCCATAAGACCTGAATTTGATGTATATACTGTTCTGCCTCTCTCTAATGCGTGGATACCTTCCTCTCTTACATGCCAAGGTGTGGCAAAGTCCGGCTCACCAACGCCCAAAGATATAGCGTCCTTCATTTCTGTTACAATATCGAAGAATTTTCTAATTCCCGAAGGTTTCATTTCTTTTACTACTTCTGATAATGGATCTCTCATTATGGTGTCACCAACATCCTTTCATCTTCTTTTCTCTCTACAAGTATTGTTCCGTGATCCTTGTACTTTCTAAGTACAAAATGTGTTGATGTGGAACGTACTGATTCTATAAACGACAACTTTTCAGCAACAAATGTTGAAACGTCTCTCATAGTCTTTTCCTTTAAAAGGACCATGAAATCAAAGCCACCTGACATAAGGTAAACTGCTTCAACCTCGCTGAAATTGTAAATTCTTTCTGCAATTTTATCAAAGCCAACACCTCTTTGTGGCACAACTGAAACCTCAATCATGGCTACAACCTTGTCTTCGCCTGCATTGTCCCAGTTAATCATTGTATGATAACCACAGATAATGTTTTCTTTCTCCATATTGGCAATTTCATTGGCAACCTCAGCTTCTGAAATGCCGTTCATCGCGGCTAAATCCTTTAACTCAATCTTACAGTTTTTCTCCAAAACCTGTAAAATCTCTCTTCTAAGCTTTGTTAACTCCATAGCTTTCTCTCCTTTTCTATAAACTCACCGACCCTCTTGGTGGCTCCAAATATCTATTCTCATCTTCATTTACAATAACCTTATCCTTAATATCCGTAACCTTTCCTATAACGTAAGCCGGTATACCACTATCCTCAAGAGCTGTTACCAGACCTTCTCCGTCATTAGTCACCATCAAAAGACATCCACCTGATGATATAATATAAGGATTGTAGTTATAATATTCACAAAATTCGATTGTTTCCTGATACACATTAATATCCTTAAGGTTAACTGACAATCCAAAATTACCAGCTTCACCCATCTCCCAAAGCGCACCAAAAATGCCGCTTTCCGACACATCATGCATGGCAGCTACGCCATGCTTAATGGCGACTGCAGCCTCGCTGTCAATGTCCAGGTAGTCAATATACCTTCTACCCTTCTCTATATATGAAGGCGAAAATCGCTCCTTCAATTCATCCTTTTCAGCCAATAAAATAGTTGCTTCAATGCCTATCGCCTTAGACATAACAATATCCATTCCGGCTTCAACTTTCTTACAAGACAAATCAGCAATTTGTCTTCCAAAAGCAGTAACTGTAACCACCGGTTCAGTCACATAAGCCGATACCTCCGTATGTCCGCCACTGATAATAATGTTCTTTTCCTTGCAATAATCTGCAATTGCATCCATTATCTGTCTGATATGCTTTTCCTTAACATATTCCGGCAACGTAAATGCAAGTGACACCGCTTCCACTTTACCACCTGCAGCGCAGATATTGTTGCAGGCACCAATAATAGCCCTATTATAAAGCTTATCTATAGGTCCTGTCACAGTTGCAGTTGCGGTCATAAGACTTCCCCAGTCAGCCACATCCAACACGGATGCATCAATTCCAACGGCCGGTGCTATTCTTGTACGCTTCCTGTCACGATATTTAATTGTCTTGATAATCGCCCTTTTCAACGTCGATTCCGAAAGCTTACCTATCTTCATACCTTATCCTCAATGCACCAAAAGTCCTATTTTATTGACTTTTCATTCCACTTCATTTATTATAGAGCTAATTAAAGTGCAGCTACAATCAATGGTAACACCATAGCAAGGATAAGAACGATAGCTAAAATAATCGTTGCTGTTTTTCTGTCCTTCTTGTTATAAATATTAAACATTTTTCCACCTCCTGATTTGTAGAACCCTATTATAGAAAGGTCCTGATTATGAATTATTTTTTTCCAATATTTGGTTGTTTTTTAATATTCTTAGCATGGTTTAATTACGAACGAAAAAAGGCTTCAAAGCTTGATAAAAGAAAAGAAGAGGATTTCTGGCAACGGGAAACTGAAGCAAACTCAGTCAGACGTGTTCCATTGGACTCGCTAAGCTATATAAAGGTTCCCGATTCCATACTTCTTCCTTCATTATCCGCAAATAACGCAGATGATGAGGTTCTTTTAAAATGCAATGATGAGCTTATCAGCCTTCAGGACAAACGCTGCTTTAATCTGACCGGTATGACTACCACAGATATAAAAATGTCCTATGGTCCGGCAAACGTCACTGCTCTGGATGAATACGATACCAATTATATTCATCTTGTAAAAACCATATACGAATTCGGAGCCCGCTTAATCCAGCTCGATTATGTGGATGACGGCATAAAAGTTCTCGAATTCGGCATTGATAGTTTAACAGATATAAGCGGTAATTACAAGCTTTTAGCAGACCTTTATGCTAAAAAAAATCAGCCTGATAAACTGAATTATCTGCTTGAAACCGCCGAAAAACTCGATTCCCTGAACAAAAACAGTATTGTCACGTATGTTAAATCAGTTATGTAGTATATTGACAAGTTTTTCTATCTAGGGCATCTTCCATACTGTGCAAGAATTTTATCGATATGCCTCGACGCACAATTTTTCGTCAGCTTATCAATATCATAATCAATTTCAATATTGTGATACGTCACAAGAGCTTTCAGCCAATCCGCCTGTTTCTTTGTAACAGGCGTTTCTTTTTTAACCTTGCACACCGGCTCATAAGGCATAAAAGCTTCACCATTATCCGCCTCATACTTTTCACACAAAAGCTTGTAAAGCTCTCCTGCCACGCGGGCATCATTTACCGCCCTGTGATGATTTTCATCAACTATCCCAAAATGCTCACACAAATAATCCAGCGACCTTTTTGGAAGCTCTGGCAAAAACTTTCTCGCAAGCTTCAGGGTGTCAAGGACCTTTTCATTAAAATCCAGTTTATTGTTAACCGCATTTTGCTTTACGAAGCTGTAGTCAAATACTATATTATGGCCAATAATCACATTTCCTCCGAGAAATTCCACAAGCTCACCTATGACATCCTCAATATACGGCGCATCCGCCACCATATCATCCGTAATTCCGGTAACCCCAATAATTCTATCCGATATGCGTCTTGCAGGATTTACAAAGGTTTCAAACTTCTCTGTTTCCTCACCATGGACATATTTTATGGCACCAACTTCTATGATTTTATCCTCCTTCGGACTTAGGCCTGTTGTCTCCAAGTCCAGCAAAACAAATGTATCTAACACTATTTCACCAACCTTCCAATAACCTCAACCCTGGCATCAAAGGTGATAGGATTTCTGTTTTCGTAATCAAATTTTACAAATACAATTTCCCCTTCCTTTGAAAAGGCTTCAATATGCTCTGTTTTCTTTACCCCTCCATCTGATACAAGCGCCCTGACATAATCCTTAAACTCAGTCATATCCCTTGCAAATGCCGGTCTGGTCTTCATATTCTCCCTCAAATAAATATCAAAAGTCATAATCTCCTTAAGAGCTTCAACTGAAGCACCCTCAATATGCTGCACAAAACCTAAAAGCAGATTGTAACGCTCAATTCTCGCATGCTTTTCACCCTTGGTATGAATTTCATAATAATAAATCCCAAGCTTTTCATAGAAATCATAAGGTGATTCAAAAAATTTTATCAGATAATTAACAGTATTTCTGAACTGATTACTGCCATAATAAATCTCCAAAGCCTCTTCAACCTTCTTCAATGTCAATATGTCATCATAGCTTAACCAGTTAGTGTAAAGCACCTCATAAGGAGCAAATGCCTTATACACAATCCCAAAATCCGCCGCATCATCATACATATATGAGCCGTGAAGAACCTTCAAAAATCCCAGCTGCAGCTCATCAGGCTGCATTTCATAAACATCATTAAAGGATTTCTTAAAGGAAATTAAATCTTCATAAGGCAAGCCTGCTATAAGGTCCAAATGCAGGTGAATGTTATTGCCGGCCTTAAGCTTTGCCACAACCTCCCTGAGACGCAAAATATTCATCTTACGTCTTATAGCCTCAATAGTTTTTTCATTTGTTGACTGAACACCGATTTCAAGCTGTACAAGTCCGGGACGCATTTTGTTTAAAATTTCAATCTGTTCATCAGTAATCAGGTCCGCAGAAATCTCAAAGTGAAAATTAGTAACACCATTATCATTATCAAGAATAAATTGCCACAATTCTGTACTTCTCAATCTGTCTGCATTGAATGTCCTGTCAATAAATTTGACTTGGGCAACCCTGTTCTCAATAAAAAACTTCAATTCCTCTTTTACCAGCGAAATGTCCCTGAATCTTAACTTCTTATCAATTGATGAAAGACAATAGCTGCATGAAAATGGGCAGCCCCTACTACTTTCGTAATAAATTATTCTATTTTCGAATTCCTTCAAATCCTTGTATGGAAATGGTATCCTAGACATATCAACACATTCCCTAAAATCCGCCTGACGCTTATCATTAAGAACAATCCCCTTGACCGAATATAAATCCACTTTACCTGTAACATAATATGTCACAAGCTCCCTGAAGGTTTTCTCGCCTTCACCAACCATAATGCCTTTAACACAGCTAAAATTATCAAAATAAAAGTCCGTATTATACGACACCTCCGGTCCGCCAAGCCATATATCCGTATCAGGCAACAATTTTTTAAGCTCAACCATCAGTTTTTCAACATATTCAATGTTCCATATATAACACGAAAAAGCCAGAACCTCTGGCTTTTTCACATATATTTCATCTAAAATATCTTCTATTCTGTTATTTATGGTAAATTCTGCAATCTCAATATTCTCAGAAAATTGGTCAGCATATGCCTTAAGACTATGCACCGCCAAATTAGAATGTATGTATTTAGCATTAATTGCTACTAATAAAATTGTCTCCACCATAATTTACTACTTCCTGTTCTTCAAGTACCTTATTTATCTTTCCTCTGATTCTTATGAGCACAACCGCCGCCAAAACCTCTGAAACACCGATAAAAAATGTATACGCAATAGATACTGCCATAGTCTCAAACTGTACAATCTTCGATGGCATGGAATCAATTAATACATGTGCAAGATCTCCACCAAGCATTTCCTCAAGCATCTCAACATCACTCGATGTCAATCCAACCGTTGTAAAGCTTGAAAAAATACTGAACAGGCTGTCTATTCCTGCAATAAGAAGAATTATCGCCCCAATAATGGACATTTTCTTAATCAGCTTACCTTTATGAATATCTGAAAGATACTTCATATTACCCGAAACAAGCATTATCACCACACCCTTGCCGATGTAGAACAATCCAACGACCCCAAAAACAATAGCAATAGCAAATGCCATTATCCACAGAAACAGCTCCATATCTTCGCCGGTATCCCCAAGAGCACTCATTATATCACTTGAAAAAGCAATAACTAATACAAACAACACCACTCCGATAATAATCATCAACGCTGCTCCAATAAAT
This sequence comes from uncultured Roseburia sp., assembly GCA_964457015.1. GTDB lineage: Bacteria > Bacillota > Clostridia > Lachnospirales > Lachnospiraceae > SVEL01. The sequence continues at coordinate 6,388 of CAYWDL010000042.1, forward strand.
GACATTATACCATGATATTTCAGCACACCACCGGTAAGCTTCATACCTGTCAGCTTATCATTACCATTCTTGGCATTTGCATAGAGCATATATATTCCAAGTGTCAATAACGCCAACGGAATAAAGCTTAAGAAAAATCCAACTATCTGAAAGATGAATGATGCATCAATGGCCATGGCCACCACACCATTAAGCTCAGCATCATACGGACTTTTCACGTAATCTCTCATCACCTCAATTGTCTCCAATGTACTGAACATACTAACTACAAAATACATTATGGACAGCACCAGTCCAAAAGACATCATTATGGAAAGTATCATCATTTTTGCAGAACCCATCTCCTCACAGATAAGCTGCTTTATTTTTGAAATCTTTCTCTCCATCAATCTCTTTCTCCTTTGCAATCTTAATAATCCAAACTTTTCATAACTGCAACCGCTATAGCACCCGGTCCAATATGGCATGAAACACTTAATGATAGAGGATTAACGACCATATCCTCAGCATTGCAGCCCGGAATACTCTCAACTAATTCCCTCTTAAAATTCTCAATCTCTTCATAATTCTTTGTATGAGCAAATGCAATCTTAACCTTGCTGATATCTCCGCCAAATCTTGTTTCAATATCACTCTTTATGGCATTTATCATAATAGACTTGGCCGAATTCACTGTTCTTGCCTTTGAAAATGCATCAAGCTTCTCACCCTGAATCTGAAGCACCGGCTTCAACTTCAATATGGTTCCAAGTGTTGCCGCAGCAGGAGTTATCCTTCCGCCCTTCTTAAGGAATTTCAATGTATCAACCATTATATAAATACTGGCTTCAAGACTATACTCCATAAGCTTATCCACGATAGCTTGTGGCTCCATTCCCTTCTCAGCCATAGCTTTAGCATCATTTATCGCCTGTCTCTGTGTAACAGAAATTCTCTGATTATCCACAACAAAAACCTTGCCCTCATACTCATCCTCATGTGAAAGCATTATTGCCGTCTGACAAGAACCGCTTAAACCACTTGACATAGGAATATGAATGACATAATCATTTTCATTCAATGCATCATCCCACAAGTTCATAACCTGCTCAGGACTTGGCTGAGTCGTAGAAATATCGGCGTCACCTTCAAGCTTCTCATAGAACTCTTCCTGTGTAAGGTTTATATCTTCAAAATATGTCTCATCACCTATAATAAAAGGCATAGGTAGTACATAAACACCTAATTCCTTTCCTTCCTCCTGTGTGATTCCACTATTACTATCTGTTGTAATTGCAATCTTAGTCACTTTTATTTACCTCCATAGCATAAATACAAAAAACATTTTAACACACTTTATAAATTATGTCTATTAAATCCATAGGTTCATCAATAATTGATACTGCACCACTCATCTCAAGCTCCTGTCTCGTTCTGAAACCCCAGCTTACAGATATGCAATCAAGCCCCGAATTTTGCGCTGTCATTATATCCACGTCAGAGTCACCCACGTACACCGCCTGACTCTGGCTAACCCCCAAATCCTCCAGCGCTTTGAATACAGCATCGGGATTAGGCTTCTTTCTAATGGTTTCACACTCACCATACGCAAACTCTATATAACCACTAAAAAACTCTATGTTCAATTCCTTCACGGCATCATTGAACTTATTGGAAACTATGGCCATCTTGAAACCTTTATCCTTAAGCTCCTTCAACAATTCCATAATACCGTCATAGGGTCTTGTCTTGTTCTTAGAATTATCCTTATAATGCTTCTTAAATATTTCCAACGCACTTAATGCATCCTCATTTGAGGTATTATCCGGAACCGACCGCATCATCAGCTTTTCAACTCCATTACCCACAAAGCTCCTGACCTCATCAAGACTTCTTTTTGGATACCCTTTTTTCTCCAATGCAAAATTCACACTGTCACATAAATCATCCAATGTATTTAAAAGTGTTCCGTCCAAATCAAACACTATGGCTTCGTATGCTTTCATATTCTTCTCCTCGGCTTTTTTCTTTAGTATATCCTTTTATTTTATATTTTCAAGCTAATATTTATAAATAAATACAAAAATCAGTAGAAATTTTTTTAAATATATGATAAAATATATCAAATTGTATGTGTGAATTAAATTAATAATCAAGTTAACGTTATATAAGTAACTAGTATAGGAGGTAGCTATGAAGAATACCGTAGTAGGAAGAGTTCATAGTGTGAGCAGCAATAACCGTAGAAAACTTGCTAATTTCAGCTATGCTCATTCAGAAACACAATTAGATTCCCTTACGGGTTTAACCAATAAAATGCATACCCAGCATCTTGTAAGCACATTTTTGAACAATAATCCAAATAGCAATTGTGCTTTATTTGTCATTGATGTTGATAATTTCAAGTCAGTTAATGATACTAACGGACATTTATTTGGTGATACCGTTTTGACAGATATTTCTGCAGCCATTAAATCGACCTTCCGTAGCACGGACGTTGTTGGACGTATCGGTGGCGATGAATTTATGGTGCTTATGAAGGACTATCGCCGACTTTCTGACGTTGTCGACAAAGCAAATGCATTAAAGCACGCTATCCGCAACACATATGTTGGTGATGGTGACTATATTGTATCTGTTAGTGTTGGTATTTCTCTTTTCAAGGAACATGGCGACAATTTCGAGACCTTGTACGAAAAAGCCGATAATGCCATGTACTTTAACAAGAACAACGGAAAAGACGGATACACTATTTACTCGCCTGATAATAAGGATATTTCATCCGGCGGACGTATCAACAAGAAAGAGGAAGATGAAAAGGATTATACAACCTTTAACAAAAAGCAAAAGAACAAGGTTACAAATACATTTGCTTATGAGCTTATGGATTTTACCTTCAAAATCATGGAGGATTCGAAGGAAGTTGATAATGCTATCAATCTTTTGTTAAGAAAGGTTGTTGATAATTATGGCATTTCATTGATTGCCATCCGAGAGGTTACTGAATCACCTTATACACTTAAGTATATTTATGAATATATTAAGGAGGATGTTAAACGTGCCCCTCGTATAGGTAAAACTTGGGCTTTCACCGAGAAGGAATGGAGCAAGATTTTATCTCATTACAGCAATGGATATTATATCTGGCAGTCAACTGATGATATTCCTTTGGATTGTGATATTATGGATTATCCGGGACATTTCAAGACCTTTATGGAGGTTCCAATTTATTCGGACAACTCCTTCATCGGTTGTATTGATTTTATCGACCTTAAGAAGAATACATATTTTTCAACTCAGGATATCAGCACATTGAAGATGTTCTGTCGTATCATTTCATCATATTTGATGAACATGAGAGCTTTGAACAAGACAGAATCTTTAGTTGAGCAGATGAATGCTCACGATGCACTGACAGGACTTTTGAAGTATGACTATTTCCAGGAAAAGCTGCAGCCTTTTATGGTGGCACCAAGACCTTGCAGAATAGCTCTTACTTATTCAGATATTTTGCATTTCAAGTATATTAATGAGACTTACGGCTATGCAGTCGGCGATGAATTGATTAAGTTCTTTGTAGATAGGACTCTTGAGCAGGATCATGTTGCATTCATTGCCGCAACAAGAGTTTATTCAGATAACATACTTAGCGCTGTTTTGATTGATGACAGCATATCCAATGAGGATTTTCTTAATGCTGTTATTGAAAAGAATAGTATAACTCAGGATGCTATCCATGATAATTTCTTCAACGCGCAGGTTAGTATATCTACAGGTATATACATCATTGATAAGGATGAAGATATTCTGTTGGAGACTGCTGTGTCAAATGCTAATACAGCACGAAAGGAAGCCAAGCTTCAACCAACACGAAACTGTATCCTTTTCGATAGCAATATGATGGATGAGCTTACATACAATATGAAGCTTTCCGCAGATTTCTATTCAGCTATAGAAAATGGCGAATTTGTGGTTTACTATCAGCCAAAAATCGAAAGCGGAACAACTAAGATTTGCGGAGCTGAGGCTCTCATAAGATGGATTAAGCCTGATGGTTCAATGATATTCCCGAATGAATTCATTCCGTTATTTGAAAGTAATGGTCTTATCATTGAGCTGGATTACTTCGTATACAAAGAAGTCTTTAAGTACATCAGAAACAGATTGGACAATGAACTTCCAGTAGTTCCAATATCTATGAATATATCAAGACTTCATCTTCTCGATGATGCTTTGATTGATTATATTGAGATGTTGCTGGATGAATACAGAATTCCGACTGAATACATTGAATTCGAGTTAACAGAAAGCATTTATATGGAGAATATGGACCAGGTTCTTAAGTTAATGAAAAGCTTGTCAAGATTAGGTATCCAGATTTCCATGGACGACTTTGGTTCAGGATATTCATCTCTTAATGTACTCAACAGCATTCCAATTGATACATTAAAGCTTGATAGAGTATTCCTGTCTGACGCCACATTAAATGATAAACAGCTTATTATCTTAGCTTCCATCATTGAAATGGCTAAGAAATTACATATTTCAGTATTGTGTGAAGGTGTTGAATATGATACCCAGTGTGCTATGCTTTACAAGCTGGGTTGTAACGTATTCCAGGGCTATTTTTACAGCAAGCCTTTGCCAGAAAAGGCTTTTGATGACTACACTATGGCGCACTTTGTAAGCAAGGCTAATTACGTACATTTCCCTCTCAAGGATTCGTTCAAGGATGTAACCGGAACCTACGAGGGCTTCTACAATGGTGACCGAATCGAGTTCGAGGATGGACCATTCGAGGGGCTGGGTGCTTTCCATTTCCCAGGTGGTACAATGGGCGTAAGTACAATCGACCTGCCAACAGAGCTCTTCCCTATAGCAGACTTCTCTGTATCCATGTGGATGAAGCTTGATGCAATTAGCATTTGGACCTCCATATTCTATGCTAACTTTACCAAGGGCTTCTGTAGTATTCTGCCACACGCTTTTGATAGCCGACCATCATTCAGAGTCAAACTGGAGGCAGAAGACGTATGGTACGACACCGGTGCTGCAACTAACATCATACCGGATAAATGGTATCACATTGTTGCCACATACAACACCAAAACAGGTATTTCCTGCTTGTATATTAATGGTGAAATGTTTGGTTCAAGAACAGATTTACCATTTATGAACACTCCACTTAGAATAATGATAGGTGGTGACGTTTACCAGGATAGCTTTGCGGGATACATATCAGAATTTAAAATATTTGATCAGGCCCTATCCTCAAACGATGTTTTGAAAGAATATTTAAGCTATACAAATAATCGCGAATAGTATAAATTTGCTACAATTATTTTTTTCATTATTTAAATTTTCTTCTTGCAAAACGCTCCTTTGTATTGTATAATCCGAAGCGAGCGTTTTGCCATGGATGGATTCCCGAGTGGCCAAAGGGGACAGACTGTAAATCTGCTGCAACTTG
>CAYWDL010000043.1:0-11759 GCA_964457015.1 uncultured Roseburia sp.
CTTCTCCTTTATGCGAGGCACCACGCTTATATTTATTTCCCTGTACCTCGCCTCAACTTTTCTGCGAGGTACCACGCTTATTTTAATTTCCCTGTACCTCGCCTCAACTTTTCTGCGAGGCACTGCTCACATTTCTACTTTAAAAAGGACCATCGCAAAGCGATGGTCCTAACATAACTTATATTATTAGATAGCTGAGTGGAATGTACGTGAAATTACGTCATCCTGCTGTTCCTTTGTTAACTTGATGAAGTTTACAGCGTATCCTGAAACACGGATTGTAAGCTGTGGGTACTTTTCTGGATGCTGCTGAGCATCTAATAATGTTTCTCTAACGAGAACGTTTACGTTTAAGTGATGGCCACCTTTTTCAATATAACCATCAAGCATTGATACTAAGTTTGCTTTCTGCTGAGCTGTTACTACCATAATTATTCCTCCTTTTTACTAATTAAACATCAAGGTTAGGGATGTTGCAAGCTGAGTTGCATCCACAACCTTCTTCAATACTTGCAAGCTGTTCTGGTGTAAGCTCGATATCGAGATCACCTGTTCCAACGAATAATGTGTCTTTACCTAAAGCATCCGGAAGGATTGTAAATGTATTAGAGATACCATCCTGTGCGTTTTCAAATGGAAGCTTAGCTACTGATGATAATGAAGCTAAAGCACCATGTGTATCACGTCCGTGCATTGGGTTAGCACCTGGAGCTAATGGAACACCTGCTTTTCTACCATCTGGTGTGCTACCTGTGTTCTTACCATAAGCAACATTTGATGTAATTGTAAGGATAGATGTTGTAGGAATAGCATTTCTGTATGTTGGATGCTTTCTAATCATATCCATAAACTTGTTAACGATTTCAACTGCGATAGAGTCAACTCTGTCATCATTGTTACCATATTTAGGGAAATCACCTTCGATTTCGTAATCAACTACGATACCCTGTTCATTTCTTACTGTCTTAACCTTAGCATACTTAATAGCACTAAGTGAGTCAGCAACTACTGAAAGACCAGCGATACCTGTTGCGAACCATCTCTTAACTTCCTTATCATGAAGAGCTAACTGAATCTTTTCGTAGCAGTACTTGTCATGCATATAGTGGATAACATTCAATGTTTCTACATATAAGCCTGCTAACCAATCCATCATATCTGTATATCTTTCCATTACTTCATCGTAATCTAAGTATTCAGATGTGATTGGTCTGTACTTTGGACCTACCTGCTCGAATAATTTTTCATCAACACCACCGTTGATAGCGTATAATAAACACTTAGCAAGGTTTGCTCTAGCTCCGAAGAACTGCATTTCCTTACCAACTCTCATTGAAGATACACAACAAGCGATAGCGTAATCATCACCATGAGTTACTCTCATCATATCATCATTTTCATACTGAATAGCTGATGACTTGATTGACATTTCAGCACAGTAATTCTTGAAGTTCTGTGGAAGCTTTGTTGACCAAAGAACTGTCATATTTGGTTCTGGTGAAGTACCTAAGTTATCTAATGTATTCAAGTATCTGAATGATGTTTTTGTTACAAGTGTTCTACCATCGATACCCATACCACCAAGTGATTCTGTTACCCATGTAGGGTCACCTGCGAATAATGCATTGTATTCTGGAATACGAGCAAATCTAACCATTCTAAGCTTCATGATGAAGTGGTCAATCATTTCCTGAATCTGCTCTTCTGTATACTTACCAGAAGCCAAGTCTCTTTCAATATAAATATCAAGGAATGTAGCTGTACGTCCAAGTGACATAGCTGCGCCATTCTGTTCCTTAACTGCTGCAAGGTATCCAAAATATGTCCACTGGATAGCTTCCTTAGCATCTTCAGCCGGCTTAGAAATATCATATCCGTAGATTTCACCAAGCTTCTTTAACTCGTTAAGAGCCTTAATCTGCTCAGCAAGTTCTTCTCTATCTCTAACGATATTCTCTGTCATATCACCAACTACTGAATTGAACTGATTCTTCTTATCTTCGATAAGTAAATCAACACCGTATAATGCTACTCTTCTGTAGTCACCGATGATACGTCCTCTACCATAAGCATCTGGAAGACCTGTGATGATGTGAGCATGTCTAGCTGCCTTCATCTCTGGTGTGTATACATCGAATACACCCTGATTATGTGTCTTTCTCCAGTTCATAAATACATTTATAATCTCAGGATCTACTTCGTAACCATATGACTTACAAGCTGTTACAGCTGTTCTGATACCACCGAATGGCATGAAAGCTCTCTTAAGTGGCTTATCTGTCTGGAAACCAACGATCTGTTCTGTGTCTTTATTTAAGTAAGCTGCTCCATGTGAAACGATTGTTGATGGAATTGCTGTATCCATATCGAGAACGCCACCATTTTCACGTTCCTGTTTACTGAGTTCCATTACCTGTGCCCATAAATCTGTTGTTGCCTGTGTTGGACCTGCAAGGAATGATTCATCACCTTCATATGGTGTGTAGTTAAGCTGGATAAAGTCTCTAACATTAACTTCGCAAGACCATTTACCTTCTTTAAAACCATTCCACTGTGGCTGCATTTCTTTGTTCATTTTATTACTTCCTCCTGTTTTAATTTTGCTAGCGCAATTTTATATTAAAATTATATGAAAATACTGTATACAAGTCAATAGATTAGGTTGTTCTTTTAAAAAAACAATTCATGTAAAAAAATACATATAATGTGATTTTTACATTAGTACCTGTCCAGTATTGCCATTATCTCCTGTGCCATAGCAGGATTTTTCTGCATTACGATTTTAATCTGCTCCTTATACCTGTCAATTGTATTCATATTGAGTTCAATTGCCTTTCTAAGCTTCTGACGACGTACATTAAGCGTATGTCTTACCTCTGTCATCTCTCTTCCGTCGAGAATGGCTTCTATCTGCGATGGCCATACTGAAGAATCATACAGCTTCAGTTTATTAAGAAAATCCTCTAATTCTCCAATAGTTTTAAACAATTCGTCATTGTTCTTTTCGTATGCCTCATGCTCCTTCTTTACACTTAGATACAACGCCCATTGCTCGCCTAACTCATACGAACTCTTCACACCATTTTTTTCATAAGCGTAATCTAAAATACTTTTTGCATTTACATATCGAAGCCTGTATTTATTCAAAAGTCTTACCGCCTTCTGCTTCTTCATTCCTGTAAGCTTAAGTTCACCATAATACTTTTGGTTAAAAACAAGAATCACTGCCGCAGCTGCTACTGCAAGCAACACTGTTCCATATATAGGAACCTTCATATCCATGTCAAAGCTCACCTGTGCAACAAACAACAATATAAGTATAATTCCAACAGTTATAACTGCTATCATAAACATACTTCTTATGTTATTAATCATCTTTGCAAAGTACTTTTCCTCCTGCTTTAATGCAAACTTCTCACCTTCAATATTGTGCAAATCCATCTTTATCTGCTCACAAAGCTCTTCGCTGTCTTTCATCTCTTTAAGAATCCTCTGCATATCAGACTCTACACTCTGCATATAAAGGTACTTATCTCCCGGCATACGAGTAGTAAACTGCCTTAACTCCTTTTTTCCTTCATTCAGAGTCTTTATTCTCTTAGCCAAATACAACAGCTGTTTTTTTTGTTCATCATCAAGATTCTCTATGGTTGTGATATCATTAATATAATTATTTACAATGCCGTACTCCCGTTTGGCGTCGTCAATTCTCTTTGAACACGTTGCTATCTGTTCGCAACAACTTTCGATATATGTGGTTCTGTCAATACCTTTTTTGTTTTTCTCCTCATCAAGCACCTCTTCAACCAGACTCTTATCTATGGATAAAAACACTGCCTCTTCATCCACATAATCCAATGAAAATGCATCCTTATCATAAATCTCTATATCCTCATAATATTGTTCCTTTTTCTTCTTACCAAATAACCAGCCCATCACTCACCTGCCTTCCTACGCTTCCATAGCCCTTCTGTAGTCTTCCTTCCATTCCGCAAGCGTATCAGTAATCTTCTCATAATGAATATTCAAATCCCTATTCCCCTTATATTCAAACTGTTCCTTGAAGCTGTTATACTTATCATCTGAACGTACAATTCTATTAACATTATCAAAAGCAATCTTATATTCGTTTATCAAAGAATACTCAAAACCATACTTTTCAGAAATCCTCGACAATTTATTCTCATCATTTGCCATAAGTAATGCACAGATGAGATAATCTCTGTACTCTTCCGTCGGCTCGGCCTCATATGCCTCTTCAAAATAACCAGACGCCACATCATACATAAACAGCTTAGTATAAACTACACCAATATTGCTTCTGACACGGGAATAAAACTGTAGTGACATAACCTCTTCCTTATTTTTCAATATATCTGTGTATATATTAAGGGCAGCCTTAAGCTTGCCCGCCTTGGCCATCATATCCGCTCTCACCTTAAATCTTTCCATAACAGAAGAGCTATCCAAATATGTCAGTGTTCCTTCCAGCCTTTTTATCTCAGATTCACTGTAATAAGTCGAACTTTCCAAAACCTTAAGGATAATATTCTTAAGCAAATCCTTATGTGCGATGCTTTCCTTTACACGCTGCGCCAGTGCCGGCTGTCCAATTTCCTTTTCACAGAAATTTATGAAACTTTCATCAAAAAAATCAATAGTTATCATATATGTATAATGATATAAGTAATAACAAAGCTCTTCCAAATTATATATTCCAATTGTGCCATTTTCCACATAAAGTGGATTCTCAGCCTGCTTTGTACATAATATTATTCCGCTCACAGCCGCACCTCCTTTTATCCTAATATCTCACTGGCATCAACTATTTTTCTTACAATCATATTGGATGCCTTAAAGAAATCGCCAAAGCCCAAATCCTTTACTATTATCTCAAAAGAATTATCATCTATATAGCTTATAACCATCTCAACTCTTGTGGTCTTATTTTCACGCTCAGGAAATATGCTAAGGTCAACAATTACCTTTTCACTTACCCCATTATCCAAAGACGAAACAATAAACTCAAGTTCACTGGTGTCATCCAATATACACTCTGTCCTGACACCTGCTTCATACCAATTTGAGCCCGCCTTCGACAATAATACAGAAATGCTTCTATCCCTGTGCTTGATAGTCATTCCAATATTATTTCTAGTTCTTCCATTGCAAGAAAAAATATATTCTGTATCCGTAATATTGTTATAGCGCTTCAATGCCGCATAACAGGCGCCCTTTACAAAAAGATTATATCCCTTGAACACACGACGTCTCGTGCATATCTCCTTAATGGACTTGTCCGCCCACTCGTCATAAAAGCCCACACCGGTGAGAAATACACTTGATATGACATTTTTCCCGAACTTTTCCTGAACAAGGCGCAGGAACTTCTCATCCAATCGCGCTCTGTCAGCATCTGTAGACATATATGTCATATCCATCAACTTAGAAAAATCCTCTTCTTCCACTGATATAACGCTCGGAACTCTGTTTTTGACAGTCCTCATTCTTCTGTATTTAAAATGGTGATTACTGAAATCAAATATAACCACATCATTAACCCACAGCTCTCGCTTTTGGTTAATTACATAATAAATAAAAGCCTCCGTGTGATTAATTACCCTTATATTTTCTTCCTTGTAGCCCATTATTCTAAGCTTTCCAAGAATGGTATCCAAAACATTTTTTTCTGTCTTTTCAATAGTAACAGCAATATGACTCACACTTTGAAAATTCAATATTTCCCTGGCTTTTTCAACAAGCAGTTCAATATAAATCCCCAGCAATTCCTTGGCCTTATATTCTCTTTCTTCTATGACATACGTTCCCTTATTCTCTACAGCTTCAAGAAAATTATCAATATAGTTACCACTTTCACCTTCATCCTTAGCTCTAAAAGCAGCCTCCTCACCTATAAACCACTGGTCAACATTCTGCATTTTGTACATACAGGTCGGTATAAGATACCTTTTTTCTTCCTTTGCAATACTCATTGAATCCGGTTCAGGCATACCATCGCACATATATCCTACAAGAGTATAATCCTTCGATATATCGATACCAAGAGCTTTAATATTAAGTTGTTTATTTAATAACAAATTCTCCACTTTTCTTCTCCTGATTACTTAATCTCAAACATTTCCTCATTAAGCTTTACCGTTGCATAAAAATCCGTTGCAAGACCTTCAAGAGTAGTATCCTCTCCCATTTCCTTACAAAGCATCATACTATTAAGCATACCATATCTGGTATCATCCTTTATACTTTCTTCCTCGCCCATAAATATATTCTTGCTTTCAGATACAAGCTTCTCTTCAAAGCCCTCCTCTGAAATATAATATTTCAGGCTCTCACCATAAAACATCACATGCTCAAAAGTAAACACGCCCTGACAAACCTCATTCATTTCTTTTACAGTATAAGATTTTTCATTGTGGTCACCCTTTTCAACAATATAGTGCATAAATACCCTGTTGTATGGCGTTGTTCTATACTCAATAATAAATTTATCAATAATAGAATCCGGAAGTGCAAAATATCTGTCGAACTTCTTGTAAAACTTAAATCTCTTGCCCTTAGCACACATGTAGTAAATAATATCCTTACACATATCTATCTGCGACACATTGAGAACGGCTTCCTCCGAGCAATGCTTTAAATATGCCAGCTTACAGATATCTATAAAATCTTCATTCTCTTCGATTGCCCGCTTGATATGGGTAAAAATAACATCATCAATTACTTTTTCCCTAGAAAAATAATCATACGCCTTACTTACCAAAACAGCCTTTTTCACCTTATAATTGGCGCCTTTTTTACAATATTCATCAAATACCTTTCCGATAAAAGATGCGCACTCACCGGTAAACAATATTTGCGAAATAACTCGCTCGTCCAATTCCCTGCTTGCGCAATCAAAATTATTACAGGTCTTCCACACCTCAATCATTTCCTTGGTTGTAGCATTGTAATACTTGCAAATATATCTAAGGGTGTTCTCATTATATTTGCCATTCTTATAGGCAAACACAACCATATCCGTCAATTCTTCTTCGGCTTCGGCGCCTGCCTCAATAAGCTTGGAACAGCACTTCATCACACGGGCCGGCTCAATATTACTATATCCAAAACCCTTCATCATCTGGTATGCTCTCTGGTGCATACCTCTTACAATGGCAAGCTCAATAATCTTAACCTTAGACGAATTAGAAAGATATGTAATATCCACCTCTTCCAAATATGTATCAACCACATCACCATCATAATTAAGTGCGTAATAATCCACTATTTCCTTCTCAATCAAAAGTCTGTATCTGTCCTTAATGTCTTCCAGCTTTGACACATATTTCAGTATCATAACAGAATTGCCATTGCTAATTCCATAATTCAGATACTTATCGCAGAAATACAATAGTATGCCGTCCTGCTTAACAGCTATGTCAAAACAAATCTGCATCAAATTATCCAATTGTAACAGCCTTGTCACCTTGCCATGCTCATCACCAACATATCTGTTTCCAAACAAATCCACATACACAACAACTGCATCCTCTGTATACATTGTAATGTAAGCCTTATTTCCGATAACCGGTACTGTGACACCGTCCTTCAATTCCTTGTGGAATACAATAAGCTCCTTAATGTAAGGATTATTGCATACAACCATATATGTATTGATAATCGCCGGAATATTTTCAGCCATCTCTGAATTAATAATCGAAGGCTTCAAAAACTCGCTATAAATCACACTGTAGTTTTCATCAATCTTCCCATTCAAGATGCCATCAATTGCAAACAATTCCATTTGCTTTTCGTACATTGAATATATGTTATGAATCTTATCCTTGTGCTCAATTACATTCCTATAAAGAAGCGCAAGACGTCTTGAGGATATGCTCCTTCCTGCAATTGTATCATTCTGCTGCATATCGTTGTATGTAAAATACAACAAAATAACCTGTGGTATAAGCTGATCATAATCCTCCGGAAGAGTATGCAAAAAGTACTCATACAGGCCTGTAACCTTCACACCATTCTCAACAGCAAGCTTATACCATTGAAAATACTTATTATCATTAATATTTGCCCTAATAAGCATACGGACTATGGACTCTAACACAGAATTGTCCTCGTAGAGAGTGTATAAATTCTCCATAATCTTAAATAACTTTTTATTAAACCTCTTCTCCTTCATCAAAAGCTCAGAAATCTGCTTAGCAAGCTTCTTACTTATAGCATTGTGCTTTGCACCAAAAGAAAGCACCTGAAGCTCAAATTCATTAATAATACGCAAATATTCAGGATATTCATTAAATACATTAAGGGCCTCAAAATACATAAGCGGCGTTCTCATACCATTGACATACTGTTCCTTAATTCTGGTAAGCTTCAAACTGATATTTGCATCAAACGCATCATCGAGATACAATAAAATCCACAGAATTCTCCAGTTATCATGGCCTTCATTATAATACTGCTTGATTTTCTTGAGCATTTCTGAAGTAAAATCCGGATCTCTCCTCTCCAGGGTCCTCACATACAAATAGTAACAATATAAATCTATATTCTCATTGCGCTTTTCAAGCAAATCCTCCGCAACATTCTCAAGAAGCCACGAAGCATCTGACTCATTTCCTTTTGTAATATAAACCTGTGCCAAAAAAAGCTTGATAAATATAGACTCATCATCGATATTCCTAATACGCCTTATAATATCCAGTGACTTTTCCTGCCACTCACTTCCCGAAATCTTTCTCAATCTGAAGTCAAGATAAGTCTCCTCAAGCTCATACTTGTATTTCTTCAACTCGATACTATTGCTGTTATTATGCTCGCCCTTGGATACCCTTATGGAAACAACCTGCTCAGTATCATAGTTCTTAAATATTATTTCTCCAAAATTATCTCCCTCGTGAAGCTTATCAGCGCATATAATATAAGCAAACTCATAGTTACTTCCTGCAAAGTCAAATGTTGAAACCTGCTTTTTTTCAGCCCTGATAAACTCTCCCTTTATCTCCACATCCAGGTTAGCATATCCCCAGTTATTCTTTGAAAGAATTACAAAGTCACCATAGCTTTCCTGAAGATTCTCGTATTCCTTAACTGTATTAAGCAATTGAATTTGAACAGGCATCTTTTTATTAGCCGCAAGAAGAAACTGTTCAAGTGCCAAATGCTTATTGACGCTATCTGCCAACCCGTCATAAATACTAAGTAAATGAATATCATCCTTCAAAAACACATCTTTAAACTTCTTTGAGCAAAACAGCTTCAATGCCTCATCATAGCTTGTCTGCACAAGATTTGTAAAATGAAAGATATTCTTAACATTTCCTATAGTGGTGTCAGCGCTGGTCTGCCCCACCTCTATTTCATACGGAATATTGAATTCTCCACCATTTGAAACAATATTGACAACACCCTCTATTCTGTCATTTTTCTCAGAATATGTGGTGTCAACAACATACTTTATAACAGCTTCTGTGCTGTTAAACTCTTTATTTATTATCCTGAAATTCTCATTAGTTGAATATACCACACCCTTTATAGGCACAGAATTCCTTGAAGTTACAGTTATGATACCTTCCTTCGTAGAAGCAGCATTTACTTGCATCTTTATCTCTGATACAGATATAACAGGTGTCGGCAAATCATATTCAATTATTCCAAGATATAATTTATCAATGACCTCTTTCATCCTTTAAGCTTCCTCTCTAATCTTCTTCATATGTCTGATAACTTCTTTCTCATAACCATTGCCCGATGGTTCATAGAACACTTCGTTCTCCAGTCCGTCAGGTAAATACTGCTGCTTCACGTAATGATTCTTGTAATCGTGAGCATATTTATATCCCAGTCCATGTCCAAGCTTGGCTGCTCCTTTGTAATGAGCATCCTTCAAATGAACCGGAACTGGTGGCGTTTCGTTATTTTTCACCATTTCCATGGCCCTATCCAAGGCCATATAAGATGCATTGCTCTTAGGTGCAGTAGCTACATAAACTACCGCCTCCGCCAATATAAGCCCGGCCTCGGGCATACCAATCTTATGTACTGCGTCTGCTGCTGCATTGGCAACAACAAGCGCATTGGGGTCAGCCATTCCCACATCCTCGCAAGCACAAATAACAATTCTTCTGGCAATAAATGTCACACTTTCTCCTGCGTAAATCATCCTTGCAAGGTAGTAAACGGCTGCATCAGGGTCCGAGCCACGCATACTTTTTATAAACGCCGAAATCACATCATAGTGATTATCTCCTGATTTATCATACTTGATAACTCTCTTTTGGATACACTGTTCTGCAGTTGCAATATCAATACGAATCTTACCATCTTCTCCACGCTTAGTGGTAAGAATACCAAGCTCAACGGCATTCAAAGCCATTCTTGCATCACCATTGGATAAATCCGCCAAAAATTCTGCCGCATCATCATCAATTACTGCATCATAAGCTCCCATTCCCTTATCGTCATCATAAACAGCCCTTAAAATCAATTCCTTTATATCTTCCTTAGACAACGGCTGCAGTTCAAAAATAATTGATCTTGAAATCAACGCACTGTTAACCTCAAAATACGGATTCTCCGTGGTTGCTCCTATAAGGACCAATGTCCCATCCTCAACAAATGGTAACAAATAATCCTGCTGTCCTTTATTAAATCTATGAATCTCGTCGATAAAAAGAATTGTCTTTTTTCCGTACATCGCGAGACTATCCTTCGCCGAATCCACAACGTCTTCCATATCCTTTTTATTGGCAACGGTAGCATTAATCTGCTTAAACTGCGCGCTTGTAGTATTGGCAATAACTCTGGCAAGAGTTGTCTTTCCCGTTCCCGGAGGGCCATAAAAAATAACAGAACTTAGCTTATCTGCCTTGATTGCTCTGTACAATAATTTGTCCTCACCAATAATGTGCTTTTGACCTACTACTTCATCCAGCGTAGTTGGTCTGAGTCGCGAAGCCAATGGTGACTCTTTTTCCATAGTGTTGTTACGCATATATTCAAATAAATCCATAGTCTTAACCTTAGCTCCTTCCTCGCACACTTAGTCACCTTCTATCATATCACATTTTTTATCAATTTTGTAAAAAATAAATGAACTTTTTTATTTTTTTGTTGTTGACATTTTAAAAATATGGTAAAATAGCAGAAATTATCGCTTTAATTAAGCATAAAATGAAAGAGAGGGTAAATATGGCCGATATTAATTATTCAGAAATCACACCAGAGATTTTGAATCTGGCAGCAAAATGCCAGTCACACACGATCGACCCTGAGTTATATGGTAAATACGAAGTAAAAAGGGGACTTCGTGATCTTAGCGGAAAGGGTGTTCTCACAGGTTTAACTGAGATTGGAGAGATAAAAGCTTACACTATCGATGATGAAGAATTAGTTCCTTGCGAAGGACAATTATTCTACCGCGGATACGATATTGAGAAAATTGTTGAAGGATTTTTAAAGGATGACCGTTTCGGATTCGAAGAAGTCACTTATCTGCTTCTTTTCGGTTCTCTTCCAACATCAGAAGAGTTAAAGGAATTCAATGCTTTGTTAGCCAAATATCGTACTCTTCCAACAAGCTTTGTAAGAGATATTATTATGAAGGCTCCAAGCAGAGATATGATGAATACATTGGCAAGAAGTGTTCTCACACTCTACTCATATGATGAGTATGATGATGATACTTCCATTCCAAATGTTTTAAGACAGAGTTTACAGCTTATTGCTTTATTCCCATTACTTTC